>JAJRXE010000287.1 GCA_024276455.1 Calditrichota bacterium | reverse complement strand
CTGGGAAGATACCTGGGCCAGTTTCGACGATTACACCGTGGCGGAATTTCGCCGCCGCACCGGCCTGGATGCCCGCAAAGACCTGCGACTGGGCGATTTCTCGGATCCGGCCTTCCGGAAATGGGTGGATTTTCGAATGGAAACCATCACCGAATTCCTGCGGGAAATTGACCGGCAGGTAAAATCGGTGAATCCTGCCTGCCAGACCATTGCGGAAATCTACCCGGGTTACGGAGAAGAAGCGGTGCGAGTGGGAGCGGATGTGTACCGCCTTTATCCGGTAGTGGACGTAATCACCCATGAATTCAGTGCCGGAGGGTACACAGCGGCCTCCCGGGAACCGTTTGACTGGTTTTCCTATCTGGCCGGCATGGTCACCTTTCGGGCATTTGCCGGGGGAAAGCCCACCTGGGTGTTGAGTTATTCCTGGGATGGAGAAGAAGCGGTTTCCCCGCGGGAAGCCATGCTCAATCTGGCGGTAGCCCAGCTAATGAGCGGGGCAAACTTCTGGGACGCCCGGGGACACGTCATGTCCGGCTCCAACGACCTGGACACTCGCAAGGAAATATTTCGCTGGATTGCCCGCTACCAGGAACGTCTTTACGCTCCTCGCCAACCGTGGTGTCCGATTGGGGTTTATTTCTCTCCGAAGACCCGGGACTATTTTGCCAGGGAGTTTAGCGCTTCGTTCACGGGATTCCTGCACCTCTTGTTGGCCGGGCATCTGCCGCTGCAGGTGGTAACGCCCCGTACCCTGGCCGATTTTCAGGGACAGATTCTAATCCTCCCGGATGTGAGATGCCTTTCCGAAGAAGAAGTGGCGCGCTTTCGCGATTTGTTTCGCAAGGGGGTGCGGTTTTATTTCACCGCGGAAAGCGGCCGTTACAACCAGCACCGGGAACCCTATGTGCGGAATCCCCTGCGGGCGCTTTTCAAGCTGAAAGAAGGGGAGGAGGATTCCCTGGTGCAGCCGGGACGGTTGATTTACCACCGCCAGGATCCGGGCAGAACCTATTACCGGGAAATGCCGTCCCGGTTTAACCGAGCGGCCTTCCGCGGAGGAGGAGAGGAGCAGGAAATATGGTCCCATCTCTCCCGTTTTACCCGGGAAATACAAAATGTGCTGGGTTACCGCCCGGAAGTCACCCTGAATGCCTCGCCTTTTGTCGCGGCCCAGTTTGCCCGGGTTAATGGCCAGCCTCACATTTTTCTGGTGAATTTTAAAGGGTTGCGGGGCAATAAAAATGCCCGCCAGCTCCCGGAGGAGCATATTCGTCTTATCGTTCCCGGAAACCGTTTTCGCGCTGTTTATTATTTGCCGTTCCCCGGAGAACCCCGCCGGTTAACGTTTCATAGCCACGGCGATTCGCTGGAGATGCGTCTTCCTCCTCTGGAAAAAGGCGCCCTGCTCTGGATGGAGTAGTCGCCGATGACCAGCGAAAAGTTGCCGGATTCACGGCAGATTAAAAAAATTTTTAAAATATTTAAAAAATAGTTGATTTTTGGTTTTTTTCTATTAAATTCAAAACGAAAGTGAAGGAAATATTTTATGCGACTGGTATGTTCCCTCATATTTTTACTCGTTGCCACGCTTGCCGCTCAAAAAGGTCCTCTTCCCGGTATCGATTCCACCTCTGATTTTCTGGTCTATTACGGCAACTGGAATAGCGAACTCATCGCCAAAGCCGAAGCGTTCGATGTGGTCATTCTGGACGCTTCCAACCTGACGTATCAGATGGTCCAGGACCTGCGCGATGGGGCAGACGATTTGCCCGGGACAGAAGATGATGTGACGGTGCTCTGTTACGTGTCCATCGGAGAAGCGGATTCCGGAACCATTCCCGGCAACGGACTGGGACCCTGTCAGTTTGTGAACGGGCAGGTGGTCTACGATTCGGCAGGCTACGCCTCCTGGTACGTGGATGACGCCGACAACGATGGAAAACCGGACCGTAACGGGGTGTGGGGGAGTTATTACGTCAATGCGGGGGACACCCTCTGGTGGCAATACCTGCGCACCATGCCAAAAGGAATCGATTACATCATGACGGTGCTGCAGTGCGACGGATTGTTTTTCGACACCATCGATACCGCCAGCCCCTGGACCCCCTATTCCTGGACGGCCAAGGGAATGTCCGATTTGATTGCCGCCGTTCGCTCCTGGTACCCGGATGCCATCCTCATGGCCAATCGGGGGTTGTTTTACTTCGATCCCGCCCAGAGCGCTTACAGCTACAACATTCGCCCTTACATTAATGCCGTGCTGTTCGAAGCGTACTACACTGAATGGGACTGGGACAATGGTGTCGGGGAGGTGTCGCCCTATTTCCCCAACAACAAACAGTACTGGGCGCCGCGGATTAATAACGAAGCGGCCAAAACAGACGGCTTTACGGTGTTTGCGCTGGACTATTTGAATCCCTCCCAGAGCAACTACCAGACCATGCTGCAGAACCAAATTCACGAAACTATTGATTTGCAGGGGTGGGTAGATGCGGTAGCTTCCATTTATCTGGATGATTTCCGCTACGATGTGTACCACAATCACAATCCCGACGTGAATTACCCCACCTGGCCGGGAACCATTGGAATTGGGGCGGTGAGTGCCAATGGTCCCGACGTGCTGGTGCGCTGGAATGCCGCCTACGATCAGACGCCCCCGGT
>JAJRXE010000016.1 GCA_024276455.1 Calditrichota bacterium | reverse complement strand
TTTGACCAGTTAATGTAGAATAAAATAAAAAATATCGTGGCCATTTGTAAAAAAGTCTTCCATTTTGCCACGATGTGGGTTACTACCGGCGTTCCCTTGTAAAGAGCAAAAATCCGGATGCCGGTTACAAAAACGTCCCGAATCACAATAATCCAGACCATCCAGGTAAAAACGTATCCCATAATAGCAAAAATAATCAAGGCGGTGGAAACCAGGATTTTATCGGCCAGTGGATCCATAAACTGCCCCCAGCGGGTAATTACCCCGAAACGACGGGCATACCAGCCATCGTACCAATCGGTGAAGGAAGCCACAAAGAAAATGACCGAGGCAATCAACTGGGATCTGGAATCTCCCTTCAGAAAGAAATAGGCAAATGCCGGTGTCAGAATTATTCGAATAATGGTAAGCTGATTGGGTATTGTTAGCCGCATATCCGCTTTTAATTTTAATTAAACCAAAATTTATAAGAATTGCTCCTCAATTGCCACGTCAAATTAAATTTGTAAAGCGGGGTAGACGGTCCAGATGTTTGGCACCGGTTCAAGATCGGTTTGTTCCTCCCGCAGAAAACAAGCTGTTTTCAGAAAAATAATTATTGCGGATGGTGGAATTCGCGTTCTCCGAGGTGCTTCATAAGTTTGCGTTGGATTGTTTCGTACCGGTGGGCCTGATGGTGGTTTCCTTTCCGATGAAGACATTTTGCCAGATAGGAATGGTAAAAGGCCAACTGCCAGGTCATTAATCGAATGGGGGGGCTATTTTGGGGCAATTTGCTGTTCACTATTTCTTGCTTCAAAGCACGAATGCTCCGTTCCAACAACGGAATGGCCTCATCGATGCGGTGGTGCTTGAACAAAGCAATTCCCAACTGCCCTTCCACTACCCGGGGATTTCCGAATTCTTTGTCCCACTCAGCAATTAATTGTTGCAGGCGTTTCAAATCGGGTTGTTTGCGTCCCGCTTCCACCGACAATTTTACCCACAGTTCGAAGCGCTGTTGATCTTTCCAATTTCGCCGCAGCGGTCTTTCCTCTTCCGGAGTGTTCAGAAGCGGGCGTTTCTCTCCGGGAACCAGTACCTCCCGAAACGAAGCGGTCATTTCTGCGAAACTGCTCTCTTCCCCAACCTGCTGTTTTATTTCCTCCAGCCCCCGGGCCACCTCCTGCGGATCGATGACCGCCCGGATTTTCACGTACATGGTGGTAAAATCGCCCTGGGTTTCCAACCACTCGTCCAGGATATCGGTTTTCAAGAAACCCGCCGCGTAAGTGTTTATTTCGTCGCTGGTTAGTTGGTAATTCCGGACGGTGGTGTGGGAGGTGAGGTAGGTCCCGAAATGTTCAATTGCTTTGCGCTTGGCATCTAACAAGGCGTACATTTTGGCGTCCATTCGGGAATCCTTATCGCCCATAACGTACTTGCCAATCACCTCAACGGTATCTGCCCCAGCGGGCACGAAAGCCCGAACAGGATGTAATGCCAGCGTGATTGAAAGTAAAAAAAACGCCCAAATTCTTTTCATGGGATCCCCCGGAACTACTCAGGGAGCCAATTACCCTAGGCCGGTTTTATCCTGACGCATTAACAACATAAAGGCGTCATTAATATCTTCAAATTCCAGAGCATGCCGTTTACAGCCGTTGCGCGAACAGACCTTAATCATCCCTCCCACTTCCAGCTGAATGCCGATCATGGGGGCTTTACACTCGCAAATCTGGGTGATTGGGAAAGGCTCGTGACAGTGTGGGCAGGAGAATACCACCACGGCCCCGATGATGTCGTCCACTCCCTCGAACTTTTTGTGGTAACTTCCGTACTCCTGACTCAGGTAGATGGCGCCCACTTTTTCACCTAATTTGGCTTCCAATTTAATCGAAGGCAGATCGTCGATGATGACATTTTTATCCATTAACGATTTTTTACAATGGGGACACTTGACCGAGATTTTAATTCGATGCGTCATCGTTCAACCTCAATTTTAATTGAATGATACGGCGTTCAAACCCGAATTCCAAATGTTAACTATCGGAATCTGCAATTTTAATGTTAACGCAATCAACCCGGTTTTTTTACAAAATTTTAATCTTAAACTTCTCTTGAGAGTCTCGAAGCTGTTTGGTAGCATAGTAAGAATCGAACCATTTTCGCAAGTAAGCCGCTCCGTAAGGTACACGGCGGGTTACCACATGCTTCAGGCTTTCCACTTCCGGTTCGTACCCATTGCGGAACACCGCCAGTCCCTTCCGGTATTCCGGAACCACCTGGTAAATTTCCTCCGTCACGTCGCGCACCGACTTGTACTCCATTTTCACTCCCAATTTACGCGCAAGCTCGGCGAAAATTTCCCAATTCAACCGCTGATCCATGGGAGTGACGACCGGTTTGAACGGCTGCACCCGAATTTCCGCATTGGTAATGGTGCCGGCATTTTCCATGAAGGGACTCAAGGGGAAAACGACGTCGGCCTGTTCAGCGGTTTTGGTTAAAAACAAATCGGCCACAATCAAAAAAGAATCCGGCGCCCGGTGGAGGGGCAGGTCGCTGGTGCCCACCGGATCTTGCGCCCACAAGAAAATGCCCTGAATTTCCTGATCATTAATCCGCTGGTACAACTCCCAGGTCGGGAGGCCCGGTTCGGTCGGAATATCTCCCCAGAGTTTCTGGAAACGCTGCTGTACCCTGGGATTGTCCACCCGCTGGTAACCAGGCAAATATTCCGGGTGGATTCCCATGTCCAGCATTCCCTGGAAGTTGCTCTCCGCCGGTAAGGAAAGCAGGAATTCGGTGTGTCCAAGTACCGCACCCAGACTGTTTACCCAGTGAACGAGTTCCGGAGAAGCGGTTTCGCGGTTCAGGAGAAACACCGGCGATTTGGCTTCAATTAAACGGCGCAGGAAACGTTTGAACTGTTTCTGATTCAAGTTAAAGTGGGTGTAAGAAATCTTGCGGGAAATTCCGTGAATGCCGGGAAACTGGTCGTGAAAATCTTTCATCGGCTGCTTGCCCAGCATCTTTCGGAAGTGTTCGCTGTGGTTAATGGCATCGATTAAATACTGCAAAAATTCCACCATTTTCTCGGAAGGAACCGGCAAGCCTTCCGCTTTTTCGGCCAGTCGGGTGCGATTTTCGTTCACCACGTAAACGGTATTGCCCTTTCGAGCCGCTTTGTGCAGTTTAATGTACACCACCGGATGGGTTTCCATGGGATCGAAATCGAACACCAGTGCCAGATCGGCCTGTTCGATTCTCTCGAAGGTGACATTCGAAAACGATGCCCGCAAAAGTTTTTCCGGCACCTGATGCAAATGA
>JAJRXE010000286.1 GCA_024276455.1 Calditrichota bacterium | reverse complement strand
TTTATCTTATACAAATGTTTTTTTGAGGGGCGTATCTTAAACTACTGGAGGTCTGTGTAATGTCAGGGAGAAAAAGAAAACCAGGGGTGGGCGGCAAGGAGGAGATATTGTTACCACTGGATTTACCCGAGGAGCCACTTGAGCAGGAGGAAGCGAAGGAGGTGGCGGAGGAACCCGGGGAGGTAAAATTTCGCATGAAGTTCCAGCACTATTTCTCGCATCCGGAAACCCATCCTTTTGACGAGATTGAGTGGGAACGGCGCGACGCCGTAATCACCAACGAGAAGGGCGAAGCCATTTTCAAGCAAACCGATGTGGAAGTTCCGGCTTTCTGGAGCCAGTTAGCCACCAACGTGGTGGTTAGCAAATATTTCCACGGCAAGGTGGGGACTCCGGAACGAGAAACCAGCGTCAAGCAACTCATTGACCGGGTCTCGCGAACCATCACAAATTGGGGGAAGAAGGATGGTTATTTTGCCAGCGAAGAAGACGCGGAAGTTTATTACAAAGAGCTCACTGCGCTGCTGGTAAATCAGTATGCCGCCTTTAATAGCCCGGTTTGGTTCAATGTAGGCGTGGAAGAACATCCCCAGTGCTCCGCCTGCTTCATCAACAGTGTGGAAGACAATATGGAGAGCATCCTCGGTCTGGCTAAAATTGAAGGGATGTTGTTCAAATACGGATCGGGGACGGGGACAAACTTTTCCAGCTTACGCTCCTCAAAAGAATCCATTTCCGGCGGAGGGGTGGCTTCCGGGCCGGTGTCGTTCATGAAAGGATTCGATGCCTTTGCCGGCGTAATCAAATCCGGGGGAAAAACCCGTCGGGCAGCGAAAATGGTCATCCTGAATGTGGACCACCCCGATATTGTGGAATTCATCAATTCCAAGGCGAACGAAGAGAAGAAAGCCTGGGCGCTGATTGATGCCGGCTACGACGGTTCCCTGAACGGAGAAGCGTACAGTTCGGTTTTCTTCCAGAATGCCAACCACAGCGTCCGGGTCACCGACGAATTTATGCGGGCCGTGGAGGAAGACCGGGAATGGGTAACCCGGGCCGTGACCGACGGTCGCTCCATGGACACCTACCGTGCCCGCGACATTATGCGCCAAATTGCCGAAGCCACCCACATTTGCGGTGATCCTGGCATTCAATACGACACCACCATTAACGACTGGCACACCTGTCCGAACTCCGGACGGATTAACGCCTCGAACCCCTGTTCGGAATACATGTTTCTGGACAATACCGCCTGCAATCTGGCCTCGCTGAATCTGATGAAATTTGTGGACGAGAACGATGAATTTGATGTGTAATCGTTCAAAAAAGCGGTGCGGATTCTGATTACGGCCATGGAAATTATTGTGGACAACTCCAATTATCCCCGGGAAGAAATTGCCCACAACTCCCATCTGTTCCGCACCCTGGGACTCGGCTACGCCAATCTGGGTGCCCTGATTATGTCCCGCGGCCTTCCTTACGACAGCGACGGAGGACGGGCGTATGCCGCGGCAGTAACCGCCCTGATGACCGGCGAAGCCTACCGGGTTTCTTCCGAACTGGCCCGGGTAAAAGGACCGTTTGAAGAATATCCCAAAAACCGCGAGCCCATGCTGCGGGTGATTCAGAAGCACCGCAATGCCGCGTATCAGCTGGACGAACGTTACGTTCCGGCAGATTTGCTGGAAAATGCCCGCCAGGTTTGGGACGAAGCTTACGAATCGGGGCAGAAATACGGCTACCGCAACGCCCAGGTATCGGTGTTGGCACCCACCGGAACCATTGCGTTTATGATGGACTGCGACACCACCGGCATCGAGCCCGACATTGCGCTGGTTAAGTACAAAAAGCTGGTGGGCGGCGGAATGCTTAAAATCGTCAACAAAACGGTGGAAAAAGCCCTCCTGCGACTGGGTTACAGCGAGAACGAGGTAAAAAGCATTATTGAATACATCGACGAGCACGACACCATTGAAGGCGCTCCGGGATTAAAGGAGGAACATTTGCCGGTGTTCGATTGCGCTTTCCGTCCCATCAACGGCGAACGGTCCATCCACTACATGGGGCATGTGAAGATGCTGGCGGCGGTTCAACCCTTTATTTCCGGCGCCATCTCCAAAACTGTGAACGTGCCGGAAGAAACCACACCGGAACAAATCATGGACATTTACATGGAAGGCTGGAGACTGGGACTGAAAGCCATTGCCATTTACCGGGACAACAGCAAGCGCACCCAGCCCCTGGCCACCAAGAAGATTGAAGAAGCCGTAAAGGAATACGGTCGTCCGTACCGGCGGCGGCTGCCCGACGAACGTAAATCCATCACCCACAAATTCTCGGTGGGCGGCCACGAAGGTTACATCACCGTGGGAATGTACGAGGACGGCTCTCCGGGTGAGATTTTCATCGTCATGGCGAAAGAGGGATCGGTGGTCTCCGGGCTCATGGATTCTTTTGCTACCGCGATTTCCATGGCCTTGCAATACGGAGTGCCGTTAAAAGTGCTCTGCAACAAGTTTACCCACACCCGGTTCGAACCATCCGGCTACACCAACAATCCGAAGATTCCCTATGCCAAATCGGTGATGGACTACATTTTCCGCTGGCTGGCTTTGAAGTTCCTTTCCAAGGAAGAGCAACTAATGTACATGGACGCTCAGTTCGTCGAGGCGAACGAGGCAGAAAAAAACACCCAGGAAGGTGGATTGAGCCTGACCATCGGTTTGCCCGGTACCAAGAGCGAAGCAGCGGCTCCCGCGCCGGACAAAACGGAAACTCCGAGCCCCGGCGGCAGCCTGGAACAGCGGGAGAAGGTGGTCTTCCAGACTCAGGCAGACGCCCCCAACTGCCCGGAATGCGGCAGCATCATGGTGCGTAACGGGAACTGCTACAAATGCCTGGAATGCGGTTCCACCAGCGGCTGCTCTTAATAATCGGCGACATTTCCCCGAAAAAAACACCAAGCCCGGGTTCAGCGCCCGGGCTTTTTAGTTACAAAAGCAGGTATCCCGAACCGGCAGGTCGCTTCGGGAAGCAAATAAATTTTGCTTGAAAAATCGTGTTGGCGGGTAAAATAAACCTGGTCTCAGTGTGAATTTACCACTGCGTTTTGCCGAGCGTTCGGAATTGAGTTTACCGGTCCACCCAGATGACCTTCACTTTTCCGACCCCGGTTTCAATCCTTACATCCAGTTGTCTGGAAGTTTTTCCCCAATTGGTATTGTAATAGTAACCATCTTCCCGGTAACAATCGTTTACCGAAAAAGAAGAGAGAAAAGATTTTTGAACCCGGATGCGGGTACCTACATAATCGGGTAAATAGAGCAAAATTTTTCCCATACCCAGTTGAATATTGACCCGGGCGTTTTGTTCCAGACTTCCGCTCAGGTCCACCTCGTACGATCCGATTCCTCCTTTAAACGTCAACTGCCGAAAGTTAGCATTTCCCAGCCTTTCAATCCGCAGCTTTCCCACTCCGCCTTCAATGTACATATCCTCCATGAGAATGGGGTTGGGCGTATCAAATAGCATATCGGCTTCGCTCACCCCAATTTCCATGCGAAGATTGCGCAAACGCAATCCGCTAAAATCCAGTGTTCCTTTCACCACCCCAAGCTCCAGATCCATTTCCGTATCCACTTCCGGAGAGAGATACAAATAAAGACGATTGTCGAAAATTTTATTCAAGGAAGAAATCTGGTGCGATTCTTCGCCGTCAGATTTTTTCATTTTTCCGGCAAAATCAATCTCCAGGCGTCCCTGGTCCCCCACAATATCGTAACGAATATCGGGACGAGCGTTTTCGTACAAGAATTTACTTTCGAAAACATGACGCGATGGGCCCTTTTCCAGAACCAGGTAACCGTTCCCGTACGAGAGATTCACCAGCAATTTCTTCTCCCGGGTCAGGGGCACCCTTTTTTTCAGGATGTCCTGGTTCTGATCTTTCGCCCTGACGGAGAAAGCCAGGAGCAGTACAATTAGACCAACCCGTATGTGTCCCGCCCGTATCATGATTAAATCAGCTCTTTCAAAATTTTATTTAACAATTCCCGAGCCCGGAAAATCTGAGCTTTCACCGTGCCCAGAGGCAAATCCAGTAACTCGGCAATCTCTTCGTAAGATTTCTCTTCTTTATGACGTAAAATAATCACATGCCGGTAGCGCGGCGGCAACTGTTCAATGGCTTCCTCAATAATTCTACGCCGCTCCTCCTGCAACAGGGTTCGTTCCGGCCCCGGTTCCTTGTCCGGCAGTTCAAATTCAACTTTTTCGTCTTTGTATTGAATCGGTTCGTTAATTGAGTACGTTTTCAGCTTTCGCTTCCTTAAAAAGTCAATGCAATTGTTGGTGGCAATTTTCATTAACCAGGTGGAGAAGGCAAATTCCTCATTGAAGGAAGCCAGGGAATTAAAGGCTTTCATGAACGCTTCCTGGGTCAAGTCTTCGGCTTCCTGAGGATTTCGAACCATTTTCAACATAATCGTGTACACCAGGTTTCGATACTTGGTTAACAACCTCTCAAACGCTTTTTCGTCACCGGCAAGGGCAGCCGCAATTAGTTGCCGGTCTTCCGCTTTACTATCCTCTTTCATATGCTACGGTGTTTTTAACCTTTTTGTTACTTTGAAAATTAATATAGAAAACAAATATCGAGGACGCAATTAAACATATTTCGCGTCTCCAAACGAACCATTAAGTAAAAAAATAACAAAATATTTGCATTATGAACCAGGTTTATTTAAAATAAATCATCAATTATCCCTGTTTTGATTTTCCCGGCAGTAATCGAGATCTTCGGCAGCAACGATCTTTCAAACCGGATTTTGATGATGAGCGAGGATCAGAAAATCTGTAACATTTTAGTTGTGGACGACGAAACTTACAACCTGGAAGCGGTGGAAAGAGCCCTGCGCTTTCAAAACGGGTACACCTTCCAGGTTTACAAAACCACCTCGCCTCTGCAAGCCCTGCAAATGGTCCGGGAAGAGCAGATTCACATCATTATTTCCGATCAGCGCATGAAGGAAATGTCCGGTGTGGAAATGTTAAACCAGGTTTCCCGGCTATCTCCCAATACGGTACGGATCATCTTAACGGCTTACACCGACCGCAACGACCTGCTGGACGCGATTAATGTGGGTAAGGTGTACCGTTACCTTACCAAGCCGTGGAATGCCGAAGATTTGCGCATGGTGGTGAAAGACGCAGTGGACTACTACGCGCTCATTCACCGGAACCAGACCCTAACGGAGGAACTGACCCGCACCATCGAGGAGCTACAGGAATCCAATAAAGAGCTTAAAAAACTGGACGATTTAAAAAACCGCTTCATGGTCGTGGCCAGTCACGAATTACGCACCCCGGCCACCATTATCACCAGCTCTCTGGAATTACTCAACAACAGCGCCCATCAGCTGGATCCGCAGATGAAACGCGTGTTGCACACCGCATTGAAGGGGGCCTACCGTCTAAACGAGGTGCTGGAAACACTATTCGAAATTGTAGAGGCAAATTCTCAAAAACTGATTCTGAATCCGGTGGTGGTGAATTTGGTGGATTTATTTAATCTGCTGCTGGGAAGAATGGCCGAGCAGTTGAACATTCGTCAACTAAATATTAAAATGGTTTTCGAAGAAAATCTAATGGTGCTGGGCGACCGGCACAAATTGTACCAGGTGTTCGAAAATTTGATCAGCAATGCCATTAAATACACTCCGGATGGGGGACACATTAGCATTCGAGGCGAAAGGTTAAACGGTTGTATTCGCATTACCGTACAGGACACCGGGGCAGGAATTCCGTCCGAAGAATTGCAGCGCATATTCGAAACGTTCTACCAACTGGAGAACCTCAATTACCACCATTCTTCCCGCTACGATTACCTGGGCGGAGGAAGCGGCCTGGGTCTTTCGTTGTGCAAAAGCATTATTAAAGCCCATCAGGGGAAAATCTGGGCGGAGAGCGAAGGCATTCAAAAAGGAAGCACCTTTTACGTGGAACTTCCCGCCTACCACGCGGATTCCGCCGGGGCAAAGTAACCCGGGGTTTTTCCGTTACAAGCCCAGCTCATCGGCAATACTGGTCATTGCCTGAATCACGGTTTCGATGTGTTCCTCCAGGGGGATGCCCAGCAATTCCGCACCTTCCCGAATTTCGTCCCGATTAACCTGCCGGGCAAACGCTTTATCTTTCATCTTTTTTTTCACAGACTTTACTGTCACCTCGGCCAGTTTACGATTGGGACGCACGTAGGCCACGGCGGTAATCAGTCCGCACAGCTCGTCCACTGCAAAGAGAGTTTTGGCCATCAGGGTTTCGCGGGGCACCCCGGTGTAGGAAGCGTGACTGAGTATGGCCTGCACCCATTCTTCGGGAAAACCGCGCTCCCGCAAAATTTCCGCGCCTTTGTAGGGGTGTTCTTCGGCGGTGGGGTATTTTTCGTAATCGAAATCGTGCAGCAATCCCACAATGCCCCAGGCCTCTTCGTCTTCACCAAATTTCCGGGCATACGCCCGCATGGCCGCTTCTACGGCCAGGGCATGTTTAATTAAACCTTCTTTCGTGGTGTAAGTGGTTAAAAGCTGGTAAGCTTCCTCGCGACTCATGACGTCCTCCGTCAGTATTCCGGTTGCGCTTTCTTTAAAAAACCAAAATAATAAAAACAAGGTACAAGACAAACAGGAGAATGCCCTCGTAGCGGTGAACATTCCAGCGAATCCGCATAATGGGCCACACCAGAAGTGAGAATCCCAGTAAAAAGGGGAACTCCCGGGTGAACAAGAAGTGGGAGATAGGGATTGGCCGAATAATGGAAACCACGCCGCCAATCATCAGCAGATTGAAAATATTACTCCCCACCACATTCCCAACCACAATGTCGGTTTCCTTCCGCAGCACTCCCACAATGGTGGTGGCCAGTTCCGGTAGCGAGGTCCCGAGGGCAATCAGGGTCAGACCAACGACCTCGTCGCTGACCCCAAAATGGCGAGCCAGAGTTTGGCCGGAATCCACCGTAATTTTGGAACCGGTAATCAGAATGGCGGCTCCCACGGCTGAGAAAAACAGGTACAGCAACCGACGGGACAGTTTTTCCTCCGTCGCTCCCTCACCGGCAAGTTTTAATTCTTTGAATTCCTGCATCTGATTGAGGGAAGTCCGGGACAAATAGGACAAGAAGCCCAGCAACAGGAGAACCAGAACGATGCCTTCCAGTCGCCCGATCTGAAAACCGGAATAACTGAAAATGGTAAACAAAACGGTGAAACCAATCATAGCGGGAACTTCTTTGTGCACCCAGGAACGTTTCACCTTCAACGGGGTAATGATGGCGCCGATGCCCAGAATAAGCCCGATGTTGGCAATGTTTGAACCGATGATGTTTCCGATGGAAATCCCCATGCTGTCCTGAATGGCCGCAATCAAACTCACCACCAGCTCGGGTAGCGAGGTACCAATGGACACCACGGTGAGACCCACAATCACCGGACTAATTCCCAACGAAGTGGCAAATGCTGAAGAGTTGCGCACCAACAGCTCGGCTCCCAACCAGAGCAGTGCAACCCCCATTAACAACAAGATGAATTGCAATAGCATCGATTCCACTCCCGCTTTTAGTTCACCTCAAAGTTCAAATATTTCGGAGACTTTTCGCTGTTCCAGCACCTTCACCATGGCCTCGTGCCGGTACCCGATGTATTCCAGGACGGTGTCCAGTGCTATTTGAGGGGAGTTGTTTATTTCGCTGAGATGAGCCAGCAGAACCTGCTGCGTTCTGCCGTTGATCACCGCTTTCAATAATTCCCCGGTATCGTGATTGGACAGATGCCCTACCCGGCTCGCAATCCGTTCCTTTAATTCCCAGGGGTAGGGACCATTCATCAACATGTCCGGATCGTGATTGCTTTCGATTAACAGAATGTCCGCCTGCCTCAACACCGCTTCCACCTGCCGGGTGGCTACTCCCAGATCGGTGCAAACCACCAGACTTTTTCCATTCTGGTGAATGGAGTAACCCACCGTGGGGAAGGCATCGTGGGGGATTTCGAAAGGAGCAAACGACAAGTCTTTGATGGAAAAAGCTTTTGTCCAGGGAACAATGGTTTCGTTTTTTCGCAGAAAGTACGTCATCTGGTCCAGGGTTTCGGGGTGTCCGTAAATGGGCGAACCGTACTTACGGGCAAATACGCCGGCTCCCCGAATATGATCGTTGTGGGCGTGCGTTAACACAATGGCATCGATGCTGGTGGGGTCCACCCCGATTGCCTGCAAACGCTGGCTGATTTGTCGGGCACTGATTCCGGCATCGACCAACACCCGGGCATCGGCACTCTCCACAAAAATACAATTGCCTTTACTACCACTGGACAGAGAACAAATCCTCATCTCGAAAAAACCGCTTTCTTGTTTTGTTTTGGCACGATGTTGAATTAGAACAAAGCCTCAGGAAGCATGGCGACTCCCGGGCTTAATCAA
>JAJRXE010000285.1 GCA_024276455.1 Calditrichota bacterium | reverse complement strand
GGTCATTTGGTTTAGTTGCTCGGCGGTCAGCGCACCCCCGCCTTCCACCTGCTCGTGAATGCGCTTTTCAAATTCGGCGAAAATGGTTTGAATGTACACCGTCCCTCGAATCTGGTCGATGTAATGGTTCAACAGATAAAGTTTTCGCTCCGGATCTGTGGTGTGCTTCAACAAATAATCCATTAACAACGCCTCATTCAGGGTGGAAGCCACCTCGGCTACAAAGATGGTGTAATCGCTGTAAATGTAAGGCTGATGTTTGTTGGTGTAAAAAGAGTGCATGGCATGGCCCAGCTCGTGTGCCAGGGTAAACAAATCGGTAATTTGCCCGTCGTAATTCAATAGCAGGAAGGGATGTTCCACCCCGTACGTGGAAGCGGAATATGCTCCGGAACGCTTGCCCTGGTTTTCGTAAACGTCAATCCAGCCGTCGCGAAACGCCCTCCGGAGGTCACCCAAATATTCTTCGCCCAGGGGTGCCAGCGCTTCAAGGACGGTTTGCACCGCCTCTTCGTAAGGCACCTCCCATTTCAACTCCGGTAATAAGGGTACATACAAATCCCAGGGACGCACCGCAGTTAAACCCAGGCGCTCTTTACGCAGGGAAAAATAGTGGTACAAAGGTGCCCGATTTTCGTGAATGGTTTCGATGACGTTGTTGTACACCTGGGTGGGGATGTTGTCGGCATCGAGAGCCGCCTCCAGGGCGTTACGGTAATGACGGGCGCGGGCGAAAAAAATGTCCCGTTTAACCGCGCCGGACAAACTGGCCGCCAGGGTGTTCACCCATTGGCGGTAGGTCTCGTACATGGCATGGTAGGCATCTTCCCGCACCCGGCGCGAGGCTGATCGCATGAAGGTAGAAAACCGTCCCTTGGTCACTTCCACCTCCCGGCCGGATTCATCGCGAATAGAGGGGAAACGCAGGTCGGCTTCATTAAACATGCTAAACACCTGGTAAGGTGTTTGCGCCAGTTCCCCCGCCAGCGCCAGAATTCGTTCCTCCTCCGGCGGCAAAATGTGGGCCTTGGTTCGCAGCAGATCGTCCAGATAATGCCGATAAATCCGCAACTCTTTCTGCTCTTCCAGAAAACGCTTTAACTGCTCGGAGGGAATGCTCAGGATTTCCGGTTGAATGAAAGCAGTTTCCTTCTGATATTGCACAAACAGGGCGGTGATACGCTCCTTCAGTGCCTGGAAAGTGGTGTTGCGAGTGTCCTCGTCCGCTTTGCGAGAAGCGTAAAAATGGAGGCGATTAAGCCGCACCTCCAGATCATCGCGCATTGTTAAACAGGCCAACAGCGTTTCGGCCGATTTCTTCAATTTTCCCTGAAAGCGCCGGATATCTTCCAGAAGCGCTTCCACCGCTCGAAACTCGGTTTCCCAGTCTTTCAGGGTGGGAAAAATCGCTTCCGTCTTCCATTTAAACCGATCGGGAATTTCGTCCCGGGAAGGGAGTTTTCTGCTCTGCTTCGGTTCCTCCACCGAAAGGTGCATGTCAAACAAAATTGGTTTCATTTCTCTCCGGACACCCTGGTTGTACCCACTTCCAATAATCTTAAAAGAAACAACTTTTCGCCCGGATTTCAAATGGTAAAATATTTTTATCTGCCGAAGGCGGAGGACTCGACCGGCGATTCCACGTAAAAAATCTTCCCAATCACTTGCAAATCGGGAACAAATTCTACAATAACAAAGTCTAAAAACAGGCGTAGGCAGGAAGGATTTTAAAAGACTTTAATCTTAAAATTTAACGGATTTTTTTAGCGCAAACAAACAATAAAAATAAATAATTGAAATTTTTAGAAAAATTTTTTATATTTCAATGATTTTTATTGAGTTGGTCATTTTTGAAACCTGAATAGATGCGGGGGAAAGAGTCTATGTCTTATCACAAGTGTGCTGAGGAAGGTTGCCCGTTTAAACCGATTTCCTTTACTCACTATTGCTGGCAGCATATTCCCGACAAAGAGAAGTACCTGAAAAAACTGAGAGCCAATATAGAGCACTCCGTTGCTCCGGTGACCCTGGACAAAATTGTGCTGGACGGTTACGATTTGACCGGTCTGGATTTGCGGAGCGCTTCGTTTGCCGGGGCGTTGTTAATCAACGTCGATTTTAGCAATTCCAATTTAACCAACGTGAATTTCAAACGCAGCTTCATCCAGAACGCTAAATTCAACAACACCAAGCTCATCCAGGCGACGTTAAGCGGCACGATTATTCTGGATTCTGAGTTTTTTGACACCGATTTGTCGCTGGTGGAAGGGAATTTGCTCAAGACGAAAAATTGCCAGTTTGGAAATATCTACATCAAATCGGCGGATTTAAAAAACACCTTCTGGAAGGACAACACCTTCGAAGCGGTTCAGATCATGGACAGCAATTTCATGATGAGCTATTTCGACAATATCCAAATCAACAACAGCAAGCTGGACAATGTATTGTTCTCCGGAAGCCAATTTTATCATTGCCAATATTCTCTGAATGAGCTGCTGGAAGTGAACTACATTGGCTGTTTGATTGACAACAACGAATTTAAAGATACGTTTTTGAAAAACTGTCGTTTTGCCACTGCCATTTTAAACAATTCTCAGTTTGAGAATTGTAAAATACAGAAACCGGTGATGCGGGAAACTCAAATTGTGGAAACCCGCTTTAAACGCTGCGATATTTCCACTCCGGTTTTGCAACGGGCCATTATTATTCATTCGGATCTGAATCCCAAAAAGCTGGCCAACGCAGACACCGAAGGGGTGGTGGTATTGTAACCATCAGAAAGCAACCCATTTAAAGCCCGGCACTCGTCGGGCTTTTTCAATTTAGCCGGAATCGGCTGCGATCGCGATTTCGGTTTCTTCCCTCCAAATTGTACCGAAAAAGCGGTTTCGAGGAGAGATGACAACGGGGTGGCCGTCCCACCTGCAGAGGTTTCGGACCGTGCTTTGCCTATTCACCCGCATCGGCACCACAATTTTCCTTGAATTGCACTTCGTCAGACCATAGATTGCGCAAAAACGGGAAAACAGCATGAGCATCATCTGCTTCGGAGAACTCATTATCGATTTTACCGCGCTGGAAAGCGGAAAAGCGCTCTGGGAGGTCACCCATTTTCAGAAAAATGTGGGCGGCGCTCCGGCCAACGTGGCCATCGGACTGCACCACCACGGCGTACCGGTCAGATTGTGGAGCAAAGTAGGAAATGATTCGTTTGGGAAATTTCTGCGGGAACAGTTACGTCGCCAGGGGTTGGCGGTGGACGGCATTGCCGTAGACAATGAGCATCCCACCAAGCTGGCGTTGGTAGGACTTTCCGAGAGTGGCGAACGTACCTTCGAATTTCACAATCGCAGCAGCGCGGAGCTCTTCATTCGTCCGGACGATCTGGATGTTTCCCAATTTCGGCAAGCCCGCATCTTCCATTTTGGAGGTGTCTCCCTGCTGGGCGAGGTTACCGTACACACTCTATTTGCTCTGTTAGAGAAGAAACACCCCGGACGACAACTTTTTTCCTTCGACCCCAACATTCGCCTGGACCTGTGCGGCGATCCGGCCCGTCTCCTGACGCTTATTCACCGCCTGCTGCCTTACCTGGACATTCTCAAACTGGGGCAGGAAGAATTCCGGATGATGTTCCCGGGCGACACCCCGAAATCGCTGCTGCGCAAAGGTCCCTCCTTACTCATCGTCACCGCCGGGGCGGAAGGAGCCTCCCTTTACACCCATCGACACCGGGTATTGGTTGCGCCTCCCCGGGTGGAAGCAGTGGACACCACCGGCGCCGGAGACGCCTTCACCGCCGGTGTACTGGCCAAATTGTACCAACTGGGCGTTCACAAGTTGACGGATTTGAGTGCAGAACAACTTCGTATTGCCGGGGAGTTCGCCAGCTACTGGGCGGGACGCATCATTGCGCATCCCGGGGCTACCAGCGGTTATTTTGCCCCCGAGAAATCACCCCCGGCATGACCGCTGAAGCCGTCTTCCCCGGTGAACCGCATCTCCCCTGCCCTCCTCTTTAACCCGGAGCGGCACCAACGAGGCGGGAGGTTTTCCGGAGACTAAGCTACCGTACCCGACAAAAGGTTGTTACACCCAGAAAAGAGCCAGGAGCAGCAAAAAGAGCAGCAGCGTGAAGGTTAAGCCCAGAATGGGAATAAAAAAGAGGGAGGTAAAAAAAGCGCCGAACAGGGCTCCGGCCAGATCCAGGCCGTAAGTCAAACCGCTGGGGGCGGTTTTTTTCAAATAAAAGTACCAGGCGGTAAGGCGAGCAAACAGGGAACCGGTCACCATCCCAATTAAAAAGATTAATCCCGGCGCCACCACCCACTGCACCAGTAACAGCTGCCAGGAGCGCCAGGTTACTTCCAGACCGCTCAGGGGCAACACCAGCAAAACAGCCGTAACCGCCGCCAGACCTGCCAGTGACGGTCGCACCTTCGCCATAGAAGAATCGGTCGCACCGGTGCGCC
>JAJRXE010000015.1 GCA_024276455.1 Calditrichota bacterium | reverse complement strand
TCGAAACGCCGTGGGCGAGGAGCCGTTGATCCGCATTGACGCCAATCAGGGCTGGAACCGTATCCAGGCGGTGCAAAATCTGCAGCGCTTCGAGCCCTTCGGCATTCAGTTCGTGGAACAGCCCTGCCGCCGCAGCGATCCCCAGGCGCTGAAATACATCAGCGAGCACTCCCCCATTCCGGTCATGGCGGACGAATCCATCTTTTCCCCGCACGATGCCATGACCCTGGTACGGGAAGATGCGGTACCCTATTTCAACGTAAAGCTTTCCAAATCCGGCGGTATTTACAACGCCCTGCGCATTGCCCACATTGCCGAAGCCGGCGGTCGAGTGTGCATGGTGGGATGCATGTCGGAAAGTCCCCTGGGACTTACAGCAGCGGCCCATCTGGCACTGGCCAGCAGAGCGTTTCAATTCTTCGATCTGGATTCTTTTCTCGAGCATGCCGAGAATCCCATCATCGGGGGAGTGCAAATCGAAAAAGGGATGGTAGAGGTACCGGACGCTCCCGGTCTGGGCGCCGAACCGGATCCCACCTACCTGAAAAAGCTGGAGGAAGTGCACTGATGTTAGGGCCGGAAATCACTCCTGTTGAAGATAATTACGTTCTCTTCGAGGGCAAAAAACTACTTTACTTCGGGGGCACGGATTACCATCGCTTCTCTCGCCATCCCCAGATTCGCAAAGCGGCTGCCCGCGCCGCCGACCAGTACGGACTGAGTCCCACCGGATCCCGCGCGACCACCGGCAACCATCCTCTTTACCAGGAATTGGAGCGGGAAATCGCTCAATTTTTTGCCACCGAAGCGGCCCTGGTAACTCCCTGCGGTTATCTGGCCAATGCCATATTACTGCAAACGATTGGCAACGATTTCGAGCGCCTGTTCATCGACCAGGGCGCCCACTCGAGTCTGGTGGATGCGGCCCGGCAAACCGGCAAACCGCTGGTCTTTTTCCATCATCGCAGTGTGAACGACCTGGCGGCTCGCCTGCAGGAATTTTGCAGTCCAGACTGCCGTCCGCTCATACTCACCGACGGCGTTTTCCCTGCCGTGGGGGAAATTGCACCGTTACAGGAATATGCCGAACTGGTTCGCCATTACTCTGGCAAACTGCTCATCGACGATGCCCATGGCATGGGCGTGTTGGGCAAAAACGGTCGGGGCAGCGCCGAAGAAGCCGGATTGCCCAAAGACATTTTCTTCCAAACCGGCACCCTGAGCAAAGCCTTCGGCACCTTTGGCGGCGTGATTACCGGGAATACCACACTCATTCAGAAAATCCAGCAGCGCAGCGCGGCGTTCATCGTAAGCACGGGAATCCCCCTACCGGTGGCCGCGGCGGCCTTTCAGGCCGTACGTTACCTGCGGGAATACCCGGGGCTAATCCGCCAATTGCGCCATAAAACCTCTTATGTAAAAGAGCAGTTGAATCGCCTGGGATTTCACTTTCCGCGCACGCCCATTCCCATTATTTCCCTCTCTTTCCCGGAGGAAGAAAAAAACCAACGACTCTCTCAGCTACTTTTGGAGAATGAAATTTTCCCCTCCTTCAACCAATATCCCGGCGCTCCGGCTGGCGGTCATTTTCGGTTCGTCATTTCCAGCCAGCACACGGAGGGACAAATTTCCCGCCTATTGAACACCATTAAAACAATTGAGGATAGATAGGCCCGCGCGCCAGGCTGACTGCTTTTGAGAGGAAAATTGATCGCAAACATGGTGTGATGGTAGAAAAGGGCTACATCTTCTCAACAAAAAAGCCCCTGCAATTCTTTTTATTGCAGGGGCTTACAATTTGTGGAGACGGCGGGAATCGAACCCGCGTCCGGGCAGGAGCGGAAAGGAACCTCTACATGCTTAGTCTGGCGGTTGGATTTAACCATCGGCTGGCAGCCAGACAAGCCTTCCGATGGCGAGCCCGGAGGAACACACACTACAGGATAGCCGAGCACTACCCCACAGCGCCCTACCTTTGGCGACGCCCTTTCATAATCCCGGCAGGGAAGGATTATGAAGGACGGGCTGCTATTTTATTAAGCAGCCAGAGCGTAATTATAGTCGGCATTTTAACCGATTCTCTCGCTAATTAACGGGACAGCGAGAAACCCCGGCATGCAGTTCCAATCCCCTTCGACTGCCCGTCGAAACCAGATCGTCCCCATGTCAAAGATCATTGTTCGCTTTTTCTAACGCATCTCCCTTTCGGGAAGTTCCCTTTTTATTAAAACATAGCCTCCGATGTTGATCCCTTGCCGGGAAGTCCATCGGAGGCTAAACCAACAGAGGTTGACTCGCCTCACAGGCTTCGTCAGGCTCGCGCCTGATTTGGGGGAAACCCTGTGCGGCTTAGAACGCCATCCTCTGCCGCAATCGGACCAATGGGTGGGGGGAACACCCAAATTTTGGCGCCCGATTGCTGAGTGCCCCCGCAGGGACTCGAACCCCGAACCAACTGATTAAGAGTCAGCTGCTCTACCAATTGAGCTACGGAGGCAACTCATTTTTTGCCCTGCAAATATAATTGTTTTGAATATTTTTCGCAATAATTAAGATTTTTTTTGACCGATCCGCACCCTCCTTCTGCCTGCCATTCTCGGTTTTTTCTTACTCCCTCCCCAGGGAAGAGGTTTCAAGAAAATATTTTTCCTTTAACCCTTCTCCAACCTTTTACCTGTAGCAAAATATTCACACCGTGAATCCCTCTCACGATTTCCTCCGTCACATTGCCTTGTTTACATTTTCCTAATGTATATAATAACAATCGGTTAGCTCTGTGTTCTTATCTTTGGCACACATTCTGTTTAAAAAACAGGTGGAAGCGGTAAAAACAGATAGGAGTCCAGAGGGGAAGAAATTTTTCCGGGAGTATCGGGATGTTTTTTAAAAATTGCACCTAAATATTACACAAGGAGGATTTAAAATGATTCACAGAAGAGCGATTTTACGCGTACAACTCATGGCCACCACTCTGTTCCTGGCCCTTCTTTTTTTCGGTGGGTGTGAAAAAAATACCACCGCCCCCCTTGAAAACAATCTGGAACTGTCGCCAGCGGTAACGGAAGGATTAACCAGCAGCTGGCAAACGGTGCATTCTCTCAACTCGGTGGAAAAAATCAGCGCCGTGGTGAGGAAAAACGGGGATGTTGAGAAGATCGAAGAGGGAGGCATTACCTCCAAAAGCCAGTTACGCAAGGAAATTAGCAAAATGAAACTGAGCGTTTCCCAGGCTGCCCGGGTCACCGGATTGGCGAAAACCACCCTCTCGGATTCGTTGATCTGGTTCATTGACTGGACGGATCCGGTAAGCGGCCTCTCGATACGCAAAGCGCTGTATTACAACGATTCCACCGGCTTGGCCCGCTATTACGAAGCCATCTACCATTTTCCGGCTCAGTTACAACTGCAGTACGATTCGACCGAGATTGTCGCGGATTTGAATTTCACTCTCAGCGACACCACGGATGACCGCTTCATCTCGCTGGTGAAACTTACCCGCTTCCGGGAAGGTTTCCAGGTGGACAGCATTGCCGGACGAGCGGAAGCCACCGATTACGGTGCCGGAAACGAGATTACCGGAGCCATTTTTTACAACACCGTGTGGTACAGCCAACAGATTCAGCTTGTTAAACGCTACCAGGAACTGGAAATTAATCCGGACGAATCCGGTCGGGTAGAAGAACGGCTGGATTACCGCGACGGAAC
Source organism: Calditrichota bacterium (assembly GCA_024276455.1). Lineage (GTDB taxonomy): Bacteria > Calditrichota > Calditrichia > RBG-13-44-9 > RBG-13-44-9 > JAJRXE01. Next base: position 6,176 of record JAJRXE010000015.1, on the reverse strand, counting down.
TTACATGACCAAAACGGTTCATTTTTACCCCGACTACACCGGCGATTTTTCGGAACTCTGGCGGGACGGCACCCGGGTTTCCGGTACCTTCGATCGGCTGGAGGACGACAACCACGCTTCCTTCAGTCAAACGATTCAACTGCCAGCGGGGCGGGCAATCTCGAAAATCGAACAGTTCGCCGATGTGACTCTTAATCCGGCAGACTCTTCCAGTGAACTCATTTTCAGCGAGAAGATTCATTTTGCCGACGGAAAACTGGATACCTCGCGGGTGGAAGCGCAGGAATATTGGGAGAACGGTTTAAAGAACACCCATCTGGAAATCTGGAAGAGCGACGGTTCTCACGCGGATTTGCTCGTGATTGAACACGACAATTACAAGGAAATCAGCGGTAATTACACCGGTCCGAAAGGCTATTACATGACCATTCAGGCTACCGACTACAACGACGGCAGCGGTGAATTGTGGGTAAAAATCTACCAGTCCGAAGAAGCCTTTACCAACGGGGAGGCACCGCTGGTGAGCATTTACCTGCATTACAATCCCGACGGCAGTGGCGCAGGCAAAGTTACCGAGGGCGAGAATGAATACAATGTTCACATTGCCCAGGACGGCACCATGACGGTCACCGACCAGGCTGGAAACGTTCGGCAAATCAGCGGTTTTTAAACTCCGCGAATACGGGGAAACCGTCTTCCCTAAGGCGGCTTCCCCATTTTTTCCCTCACTCTTTTCGTTTTTCAGCCGATTAATTTTTCGTAATCGCTACGAAAAATGTTTTCTTTCGGGAAGGATTTCTTTTCGTTTAATCAAAAATGCTCATTACATTCTAACGCAACAGTCGGAAACAATTTTGATGAAACCATTTCGATTCAACATACTGCTTTTTCTGGTAATCTTCCTTTCGGGGCTGTTTGCCGCTCCGGGAGAACAGAACACCTCTCCCGGTCTGCCAGTGGAATCCATTGAAATTATTGGTAACACCAAAACCCGCAAGGAAGTTATTCTCAATTTGCTGGATTTTCGTCCCGGTGAGCGGATTAATCAACAAACTTTGAACCGCAATCTGGAGCGTTTAAAAGACAGCAATTTCTTTAAAAAGGTGAGCCTGTACACTCAACCGGGAAGCCAGGCCGGACAGATCCGGGTTTTTGTAGAAGTTCAGGAACGGCGCTGGCCGTACTTGCAATTCCGGGGTGGTTACAACGAGCTGGATGGCTGGTTCATCAGCCCGCTGGGAATCCGGCTCGATAATTTTTTCGGACGGGGAAATTACCTGGGCGGAGAGCTTTTCATTGGCGATCGGGTTACCGGAATTGACCTGTCTTACCTGCGTCCCCGAATTTTCGGCTCGGACCTGAATTTACGGATCCTGCTCTTCACCCGCCAGCGGCAATTCGTCCATTATCTGGAAGAGCAGAAATATCTGCAATATGTGAATTTGGGGGGATTAAGCGTTCGGATTACCGGCAATCACGGCATCATGAAATACCTCTGGTTCGAACTGATTAGCGAGAATGGTCAGGCGGAAGATTACATGTGGAAACCCGGTCAGGAGGATCAACCGTTTCCTTTACCTCCACTCCTCAGTCCTTTTACAGAGAAACTAAAAATCAACCGGTTCATTCTCAGCCTGAACAAGGATTCGCGAAACAACCGTTCTTATCCCACCAGCGGTTGGTGGGGAAGCCTGTCCCTGAATCAGGTCTCTCGCCAGCTGGGAGCCTACACGGATTACAAAAAAGTCATTCTGGACATCCGGCGTTACCAGGGAATCATGAATGAATGGGTACTGGCGCTGCGACTGAAAGGCGGCTGGATTGACGAGGCGGCGCCTTTCTACGAGAAATTCTATCTCGGTGGGCCCAACTCTTTACGGGGGTATGCCGATCGCAGCCTGAATCCTTTTGGCTATGCCTCGCGCCTTTTTCAGGGAAGTGTGGAATTCCGCTTTCCCGTAACCAGGAAACGATTCCCCAGGCAAATCTTAAGCGGGGTTTTCTTCTACGACTTTGGCCAGGCCTGGAATCCCCCGGCGGTTTTGCAGGCGAAAGAAATTCACACCAGCGTCGGATTCGGCTTCCGCCTTCGTTTACCATTCGTGGGCATTGTGCGGCTGGATTTTGCCTATCCGATTCCGGAGTACACCTTTAAGTTCCATTTGTCTCTGGGGCACACATTTTAAATCCTGAACCCATGGGGACCGCTTTAGCGACAGAAATAAAAAACGGGCAGTCTGTGATTTGAAACGAAAACTTCTACACAATTTACTGGCTTTCGCTCTTTGCCTGATTGTGATTTTACCTTCCGGGACCATTGCCCGGGACTTTACCCTTTCCGACCTTCACCTCTCCGGAAGCCCCGACGAAATTACCGTCCGTTTCGCCTGTCGCAATCTCTTTCTACCTCCGATTAAAAAATCACTTCTGGCAGGATTACCTGTTCTGGCTGAGTTCAACCTCCAGCTAATCGACCTGAAAAATCAGCCGGTTCTTGAACGGCGCTTCACTGTTAAAATTCATTACGATGTCTGGGAAGAACTGTTCTCGCTTCAGCTACCCGAAGATCGCACCGCCACCTGGAAGGACTTTTCCCGTTTGGACCAGTGGTTTCGGGCAGTTCAATTTAGCTTGCCGCTCAACCGCACCGATTTGTCCGAGAAGGCTTTCTACCGGGTTAGAATTTCCGCTCGAGTGGTGGTGTTGACCCGTCAACAAAAAGAAGAACTCAAATGGTGGATGCAAAACAGCGAAACCACCGAGGAAGAGACCGCTGCCCAGGAACGATCGACCGGTTTCAGGCTGAATCTTAACCGAATCATTCAACTTTTTCTGGAAAAAGAGAAAAAGCCGGTCGAATCCGTCAGTCAACTTGTTTCGCCACCCTTTAAAATGGATGAGTTACTTTCCCAATGAGCCGATTGCAAAATAAAATCATTGCGGTATTAATTCTGGCCGTGCTGCTGCCGCTGCTTCCTTTATCTTTGCTGGTGTACCAGCTGGTGAACCAGAGCTACCGCGTGGGGGTAAATCCGCAGGTAGCCCAGGCGCTAAAAGCCGGACTGGCTTTTTCGAAGGCTCAATACGATTTAGAGCGCCAGGAACTTTCTCAAGCGCTGGAAGCCCTCCTGTCGCACAGGAAATTCCACCATCCGGGACAGATTCCGGCACCCCTTGACACAGCTGGCCTGGCACTTCACAACCGCTTCTGGATTCCCCGGGAGCTTTTTTACTTCGACGCACAAGGACGTCTGCTCTGGAAACGTTCCCTGCAGGAACCCGATTCCACCGGGGTCGATCCCAGGGTTTTTCAGGAATTTCGGCCCGGTCAACTACGTCTGGTGGTCTCCGACCGTTACCACAACCGTTTTCTGGCCGTCCGAAGAGTGGGAACGTCGAGCAAACCAAGCGGTTTTTTGGTACTCTCCGCTTCAATGAATCCGAAATTTTTACAACAGGCGAACCAGATTTTGCAGGTCCACCAGGTGTACCAGAGCCTCAACCTCTCCCGCCACTCAATTCCGCAGCGCTTTCTGATTGCCTTTGTCGCCCTGGGTCTGGTTTTTCTGCTGCTGGCCGTAATGGCGGGAATCTGGATTTCCGCCCGCATTACCGCTCCTTTCTCAATGCTGGCCAGAGGTACCGAAGAAATTGGGAAAGGCAACCTGGATTACCGTTTACCGGATTTGAAACGAAAAGACGAAGCAGGACAATTGGTACGGCATTTTAACCAGATGGCTCAGGCATTGCAAGAGAACCAGCGGCGGCTCATCTATCTCGAAAAAATGGCCCTTTGGCAGCAAATTGCCAGCAAACTGGCCCACGAAATCAAAAATCCCCTTACTCCCATTCAATTAACCCTGCAACAATTGGTGGACCAGTACGACAATCGCAATCCGGAGTATGCCCAACTGCTGCAAGAGTGCTCCCAAATTATTCAGGAAGAAATCGGCAGTCTGCGTCGGCTGGTACACGAATTCTCGGAATTTGGCCGATTACCGAAATTAAATTTGCAGGAAAACGATCTCAGGGAATTACTGAACGAGCTGCAAACCCTTTACAGCCAGCGGGTGCAGTTGGTGGTAACCCAGCCGCTTCCCCGTTTTTACTTCGACCACGACGGAATACGCCGGGTGTTCATCAACCTCATTGAAAACGCTCTGCAGGCCGACCCCGGAGGGCATCCCATCCTGATCGAAACCAAAATTCTGGACAACAGGGTGCGGATTTCCGTACAGGATCGGGGAACAGGCATTCCTGCGGAAAATCGCAGCAAAATATTCGAACCCTACTTCTCCACCCGTAAAGGCGGCATGGGCCTGGGATTAGCCATTACCCGCATGATTGTGGAAGAACACCAGGGGCACATTTGGGTGGAATCGCAGCTCAACAGAGGAACGACTTTTTTCATCGAATTACCACTAAATCTCAGTTCGAAGGAAACCGACGGTGAGCAAAATGAAAATACTGGTCGTTGACGACGAGCGAAATATTGGTCGTTCCATGAAAATGATTCTGACCGGCGAGGGACATACCGTCCGAATAGCCGAAAGCGCCGAGCAAGCGCAAAAGCTTTTACAGGACCAACCGGCGGATCTGGTCTTCCTGGATGTTCTCTTGCCTGGGGAAGACGGGCTCAGTCTGCTGCCCAAAATCAAACAATCCCACCCGGAAACTGAGGTGGTGATGATTTCTGGACACGCCAACCTGAGTATGGCTGTGGAAGCCACCCGGGCCGGTGCTTACGATTTTTTGGAAAAACCCCTGCAGAAAGAAAAAATTATTCTGGTGGTCCAGCATCTGGAAGAGAAACGACAACTGCGCAAAGAATTCGAAAATCTGCGCAAAGAAAAATTCGATCAATACCGCATGATTGGAGAATCGCCCGCTCTGCGAGAGATTCAGCGTCAGATTGAACGGGTCGCGGCAACGGACAGCAAGGTGCTCATTCTGGGCGAAAGCGGGGTGGGGAAGGAACTGGTGGCGTACGCCATCCATCACCAAAGTCCCCGCAGCGCTAAACCCTTCGTAAAAATGAACTGCGCGGCGATCCCGGAAGAGCTGACCGAAAGTGAGCTGTTTGGTTACGAGAAGGGCGCCTTCACCGGTGCCACATCGACCCATGACGGAAAATTTTTACTGGCAGATGGGGGGACGATTTTTCTGGACGAAATTGCCGACATGAGTTTGCGGGTACAAACAAAGGTGTTGCGGGTGCTTCAGGACGGAGAATTTCAACGGGTCGGCGGAACAGAAGTGATTCAGGTGAACGTACGGGTGCTTGCCGCCACCAATAAGAATCTGGAACAACTGGTCAAAGAGGGTCGCTTTCGAGAAGATCTGTACTACCGTTTGAACGTGTTTCCCATTTACGTACCGCCGCTCCGCGACCGCCGGGAAGACATTCCGCTGCTTTTTGACTATTTCCTGCGCAAATATTGTTTGCAAAACAATCGCCGGCCTTTGGAAGTGGAACGGGAGGTGTTCAGCGTGCTCCAGCATTACTCCTGGCCCGGGAATATTAGAGAACTGCGCAATCTGGTGGAACGCCTGGTGATTATTTCCGGCGGGGATCGGATTAAATTAACCGACGTACCTACCCATCTCTTCCACCCTCATTTCCCGGCAGCAGGAATCGAGCCGGGATCCAAAACGTTGAAAGAAATTCGAGAGCAAGCCGAGCGGGAATACATTATTCACTGCCTGAAGGCCTGCAACGGGAATGTTTCTCAAGCAGCCAGATTACTGGGCCTGGAACGGACTAATTTGCATAAAAAGATGAAAGCGTTGGGAATCCAGAGGAAGGAATGATTTAGTCGTCCGCACAATACGCGAAAAATACCAAAATGTTTAATAAGAGAAGACAAAGAGATTGGATTGATGGCAATCCTGTCGAAAGCAGTTTGAATTTCGGGAGTTTTTTGAAGGTTACCCATTAAGAATGAAAAAAATAAAAAAAATGGCCTGGTGACGACCTACTCTTCCATCCCGTTACCGGGACAGTACCATCGGCGCTGGTGGGCTTAACTTCTCTGTTCGGAATGGGAAGAGGTGTTTCCCCACCGGCATAGCCACCAGATGAAAACTTTCTTGAGTCACATTGATGTCCATCGTTAGATAGTTAAATAGGGTCAAGCCGCTCGGCCGATTAGTACTGCTCGGCTAAATCCATTGCT
>JAJRXE010000284.1 GCA_024276455.1 Calditrichota bacterium | reverse complement strand
TTTCTGGCGGGCGCCGTACGGAGAATTCAACCGCGAAATTCTAACCTGGGCCGCGGAAGCCGGTTATCTCCACATTCACTGGACCCGGGGATTCGACACCTATGACTGGGTCACCGACCAATCCTCCCGTTTATTCCGAACTCCCCAGCAGCTGGTGAAACAGATTAAAGAGAAAGAAGCCCAGCGAAAAAACGGCTTAAACGGGGTAATTGTGCTCATGCACCTCGGTTCGCACCGCAACAACAATCACGCCTTTAAAATGTTGCCGGAAATCTTCCGTTGGCTGCGCCAGAAAGGGTACACGATTACCACCGTTTCCGATTTGCTCACCTCCGCAACGCCGACCGAAATTTCCCGGAAGTAAGCGGTTTACAGCCCCTCTTCGAGAGGTTTCCTTTTTAACCAGCCCTCCGGTCGCTCCCGCCAACCGGATTTCTCCAAAAACTTTCGTCCAAAGTTGGTAAATTCATTCATTTTTATTAAATTGTAAAGCTTTGCTTTAAATTAAAACGGGGGCCTTAACAGGAGGAAAATGCTTCATTAAAAATCCAAGTAAATTAACCCTAATCCAACCGTTGAGCAACCATGTCGCTGCCGAGGTCGTTCCCGCGCAGGAGTTCGAATCTTTAATGGTTCAAAACCCAGAATAAAGAAAATTTTTCTAACAGAACATTAATCAGAGAATTTCACGATCCACAAAACTTTTCGGCTTTGTTTCTGTATAATTAAATTGGAATGAATTTTATGTAAACTCAGTTTTCGTTACCATTTTTGAAAAATTTAAACTATGCATAGAAAAAATACCTGGATTTTTTACTTTTTCATTATTTTGTTTACCGCCCTGATTAGCATGAATCTGATCTGGCGGTTCACCCCGATCAAGTCCGAGCTGAAAGCCGGTCTGGAAGAAAAACTGCGTCCTTATCTGGGGGAAAATTTCACCATCCAGGATTTCTCACTGGGTTTTGGTTTCATATCTCTGTACGATTTAAACGCCGCCGGCAAGAACAAAAACTTCCAACTGCAACTTCAAGAAGTCCAGATCGGTTTTAGCATTCACAAATTGCTTCTACATCGCTTCAACGTGTTAAAAGTCATCGAATCGGTAACGTTCAAAAATCCCCATCTGGTAATTTACGCTAAAAAATCGGCCGATTCTTTGCGGAAAGCCCGGAGACCGCTCGATTTTTCCCGGACGTTGCAGGGTTTCCAACAGCTCTCTGAAATCGATCGGATTTTAATTGACGACGGGCAGATCATCTGGAAGAAAGGCAATGCCAACGATATTACCCTGCTGCAACATGCCGATGGCTACCTGATTGTGCAAGCCAAAAACCAGATTCTGCTGGATGTGGAGGGGAACATTTTCAACTCTCCTCAAAAAGCCTTACATCTGGCAGGCACCATCGATCTGGTGCAAAAAAAATGGCAGGCTTCCGCCCTGATTCGCGAAAGCGATTTGCCGGACGGTTTCCCCTTCTTGAACAGTAATAATTTCTACTTTACCGGGTTACGGGTTAAAGGTTTGCTAAAAATGAGGTGTTCTTCCTTCGATCTGGCCGACCTTCAGTTAGAGGGAACCATTAAAGCTTCCTACCTGAAGGCGGTGCTTTTCAACCAGGAAATTCAGACCGGACCGTTCGACCTTACCTTTGAGGGTCAAAAAATGAGTATTTCGCCGGTGGTGGGTTTTGCTGGCGACGGGCATTTCAATCTGGTAGGGAATCTGGGGGAAATTTTTAAACCAGGTCTCTATTTCTCTATCGATTTCGACAACTACTCCGCCAAGAACCTGGTCAAGTCGGTTCCGATTCTGAAACTTTTAAACAAAGGGAGATTGCAGGGACACGTGGAAGTTAATGGAAGAATTGCCGATTTGCAAATCGTCGGGACTATTTATTCTTCTAAACTTTATTACGCCTTCGTGCCGTTTTACCGTTCCCAACTGGATTTTGTTTACGACAACCACAGTAAAGTCTGGACGTTTCAGCAAATTAAAACCCACGCC
>JAJRXE010000283.1 GCA_024276455.1 Calditrichota bacterium | reverse complement strand
CGGAAATTTGTCAAGATGAAATAGCCAGAAATGGCAAAAATTTTAACCGGATTTTACCTGCGCCTGGTCATTTTGATACCCCCCGCTCGCGAGATTTTACGGGCAAGACCCCCCGACTCTGGTGAGTCGTACTACAAGTTAGCCCCGGCTTTCAAGCCGGGAATTGGGGAAGCACCCAAATTCTGTTTCCGAGGCCGTTTACGGCCTTCTGCCTGCCTTTTTTCTCCAACTCATCCAGCTATCCCCCAGATACAACCCCCATCACCTCCCCCCACCAGGATTCGGCGGGATCGGCCGGCCAGTTGTTGTGACCGGCCCCCTCGAACACCCAGCGTCGTTTGGTACCGGCCAGAGATTCGTACAGGCGTTGTCCCAGCGGCAGGGGAATCACCTCGTCCCGCCCGGCCAAAACGACTGCCACACGCCCCCGATAAGCTTTCAGATTTGCCACATTGTCGAATTTGTCCTTGACCAGCCAGCGAGCCGGCAGGAACCAGTAGAGCCGTTGGGCTAAATCCGGCAGCGAACTCCAGGGCGTCAGCAGTACCGCCCCGGCAATGGGAACCGACGATTGGGCCAGTACGCCGGACACCACTCCGCAGCCCAGGGATTCGCCCCACAGAAAAATCGGTTCCCCGAACTCCCGGTACGCTTTTTCCACCGTTTCCCGGGCATCGGCCACCAGCACAGTTTCCGATGGCTCTCCGGGACGACCGCCGTAACCGGGATATTCAGCCAGGAGCACCCGGTACCCCAACCTTTCCAGCGCCGCCGGGTAGTACAAGCGCTGCCAGGCCGCCCCGGCGTTTCCGTGAAACACCACCACCGTTCCCTTGCTCTCGCCAAGGGGATCACGGCTGAGGAAGCCCCGGTAATCGGTTTCCGAGGGCCAGGAGCGTAACCCGTTGGCTCGCAAGTATTCTTCCGATGGTCGCCAGTCTTCCGGGAAGTAGAGCAACCGTCGCTGTCCCAGATAAACCAGTAACACCATCAGCGAATAAAGAAAAATAAGAAACAGAATCCAGCGCACCATTAACAATCCTCATTTTTCCCTTGCCACTTCGCAAAGGGAATTTAGCAGACCGGGAAGAAATTTCATAACCCCTTTTTGACAAACCTATTTTTTCCGGCTCAGCCTGCTGGGGACTTTTGCGATTAGCTAATCGTGCGAAAGAAGCCTTTTCTGCTGAAAAATGAAAAAAATCTCCCACGAAAGCAGCCCCGGGGAATCACCTTTTCCACGGTTTTTCCAAAATATGGTGTGCATTCTCTGCATTATTTTATTATTTTTGCACAAATAAAGAGGGTTAATGAGAAAAATTTTTTCATTTATGAATAATCTCTTTCGTTTAACCTTGCTAATAACGCTCATTGCACTGGCGGGATGCTGGACCAATGCCCCGCACGACAATCCCCTGGATCCGGTAAACCATGGCGGCTTGATGGAACTCAATGGCCAGGTATTGACCTACTACCCACCCCACAATCCCATTGCGGGCGCCATGCTGCTTTTGCAACCCGGAAACGGGTTAAGCCGAACCGGTGAAGACGGTTCTTACCGTTTTAGCGGATTGTCGCCAGGACAATACACCCTTTTCTGCCAGGCCGAAGGTTATGCCAAAGATTCCGTGAAGGTGGATTTGAAATCCGATCTCCAGCAAAATTTTTACCTGGACGGTCTGCCCTATTTCCAGGATGTCCAGGTGTCCTCTCACCATATTTCCCGCTGGTTCCCCACCGAAGATGTGTACTATCTGGAAATCAACGTCCGGGTGAACGACCGCGACGGGGTAGGCGACATTAAAAGCGTGTACTGCGAGATTCCCTTTCTGGCACACCGGGACACCCTGGCTCCGGGATTCAATGCCGGAGAGTTTCGCAAAACGTTGTTTGAAGCCGACCTGGGAGTAAACTCGCTTCACCAGCTCATCGGACACCCGATTTTCCTTAAAGTGGAAGACGAACCCGGGGCGCTGATAACATCCGATCCGCTCTACCTGGCACGCATTATTGAAGCGGCTCCCACCCTGGTAAGTCCGATTGAGCTGGAAATCGTACCGGCTGATTCCATTCTCTTCCGCTGGCAGGCAGCTGCCATTTCTTTCGACCACACGTTTACCATCGACTTGTTTGCTATTAATGCCGGAGTTGCCACCAACGTGATCACCATTGCAAACATTCCCGCTTCCCGCAGCGACTGGCTCTACCGCTCCACCCT
>JAJRXE010000282.1 GCA_024276455.1 Calditrichota bacterium | reverse complement strand
ATGGCCACCACGGCGGCATTGCTCTTCGGGGTGGTGGCCAGGTAGGCCGCCACCTGAGAGAGAATGATTTTGGCTTCCGGCATTCCCACGTAATTAACCGCGGTGAAGCAGCTGGTGGCCAGGGTCAGGGCACCCGGATCGGCGTTGCCAATGTCTTCCGACGCCAGAATAATCATTCGTCGGGCAATAAATTTGGGGTCTTCCCCTGCCTCCAGCATGCGGGCCATCCAGTAAATGGCCGCATCGGGATCGCTTCCCCGAATGCTTTTAATAAAAGCGGAGATGAGATCGTAGTGGTATTCACCTTCTTTGTCGTAGTAAAGCACCTTCTGCAAGGCGGCTTTCTCGAACAATTCCCGGCTCAACCGCACCGGCACCTGCTCCTCCGGAACCAGTTCCAGGGCTTTTTCGACAATATTCAGGGCCCGCCGGGCATCGCTACCAGCCAGATGCAACAAGGTGTCCCAGTCCTCGATCTCCACTTTCCGCTTCTTCAAAAGCGGGTCAATTTCCAGAGCCCGTTGCACAATACGGCGCACATGCTCTTTGCTTAACGGCCTCAACTGGTACAGCTGGCAACGGGACAACAACGGCGAGATGACCTCGAAAGAAGGATTCTCCGTCGTGGCGCCAATCAGAACAATGGTTCCCTGTTCCACCGCATGCAGCAACGCATCCTGCTGAGCTTTATTGAAGCGATGAATTTCATCGATGAAAAGGATGGTATTTTTTCCCTCGTATTTTCGCCGGCGGCGGGCTTCCTCGATAAGCTGTCGCACTTCTTTGACGCCGGAAGTGACCGCACTAATGGACCGAAATTCCGCCTTCACTTCCCGGGCAATAATGTGGGCCAGGGTGGTTTTTCCCACGCCCGGCGGCCCCCACAAAATCATGGACTTCACCCGGGAATGGCGGATTTCCTGGTAGAGCACCGTCCCCGGCCCCACTACCTCTTCATGCCCCACAAAATCCTCCAGGCGCTGGGGACGGCAGCGTTCTGCCAGCGGGACGTAAGGAACGCCCTCTTCCGGTGGCTTCTTTTCGGTGGAAAATAGATCCATTTTTTTCTCAATTTAGAAAGATCTTGCTCAAAGTAAAAGTCCGCTATTCCATGGCCGGAAGATTGTTAATCACCATTTTTTTCAGAAAGTAATACACATTGTTTTTATCGGTGGTGGATATTTCCAGCTCATTCAGCCCCGGCTTCACGTAAGGAGTAATATCCCATTCCGCTTCTTCCAAGGATTTTACTTCTTTAATGCTCTCCGGTTCGTAATAGTAACTCAAAATATGATTGTTAAATTTAATGGAGATGTCCACCCGAGGCGAGAGGGTAAGCGGGTAACGATCGTCCGAGGCAATGGCGTAAATTTTCAGCACAAACTTTTGCTCGTACCCCAGATCCCGCGGCAGTTTGAATTCCAATTTTACCGCATCGTTGCCTTTGGGATTGCGGTACGGAAAGGCAAAACCGAGTTTCCAGAGGTAGTCGCCAAGTTCTTTGGAATAGACAATTTCCGGCCCGTTTTTTGAACTGGCCGTGAAGGCGCGCCCGGGCAAAAGGTAGCCAGTTTCCACATTGCAATTCTCTACGATGACGTTCCCGTAACGATCCACGCCGCCCAGAATCTCCATCCGGGGGAAATAGCGCACTTCGATCTTTACCGGACGGCCTTCCCGGAGATCGATTACCCGTTTGCGGGGTGGATTGTAGCCGGGAATAGCTCCAAATGAGATGGTGTGTTTACCGATGGGCAATTCTTCCTCCAGACGTCCGGTGCCCATCAACTTACCATCCACGTAAATCTTACCGCCCGGCGGATCGGTTACCACCTGCACCCGCTCCCCTTTTTTCCGCAGCACAAACCGCACCGAAATGGAGGGATTGTCCCGGGTCAACAACACTTCCCGAAATTCGGGAATACTCTGGTACTCCGCTTTACGGACTTCGATTTTGTAGCGTCCCAGAGGAAGCTGGGCAAAAATGTAATCGGTCTGGTGCCCGGAATCCTTTCCATTCAAAAAAATGCGCGCATGCTTTACATTGGAAGCAACCTCGATGCTTCCCAGTTCCACCCCGGCGGAGGTACCGGACAAACGCCGCCCCTCGGAGAGAGGAATTTGCTGCAACACCAGGTAGGTGGTGTCGCCGGGAGTAATGGTTACATTTTCTTCCGGCGGCAAGGTAACAAATCCGCTCTTCTCCACCCGCACCGCGTAGGTTCCCCCATCCAGGGCAATCACCGGATTTTCGCTCAACATTCCCTGCAATTTGCGATTAATGTAAATCCGGGAATGAGGTTCCGGAGCGGTAATTTTCAGATATCCCTGCACATGCGAGCGCTTAACATTCAGGGTAAAGCGCACAACCGCCAGACTGTCGGCCATAATGCGAATCACCGTGTCGGGCGGAGACGCTTCGTAGCCGTTTTTAGTGACCGAAAGATGATACTGGCCCGGGGGAATCTTGTGAATGACCTTGTTCGAATAGCCGACGAAGCGGTCTTTGTCCAGGTAAACCCGGGCCACCGGCACGTTGGTTTCCACCAGCAGTTTTCCATGGGGTTCGCTTTTCTGAAAATAGTACCAGAGGCCGCCGACCAGTAAGATGAGCAGAAAAGCGATTCCGATTCCGGCCAGCATTTTTCCCCGCCGGGTTAAGCCAGGATTCAAAATAATGGGGATGTTCAGCAGCTCCTCCTCTTCCACCTCGAATTGCCAGTGTTCCGGCAGCAGGGCGGCGGTTTCCAGCTGCACCTCGCCCAGATAGCGTTCTTCCAGGTATTTGCGGAAGCGCAACCGCAATTCCCTCTCGGCGGGAGAAATGCGGTTCAACCGAACCGTTCGCCGCAAACGCCATTTGCGCATCAATTTGCGGAAAAACGGCTCTTCGTACAGAAAAAACTCATGCTGCCCCTCCGCTTCCTGCTCGCTCAACCAGAGCACCTCTCCCAGATGGTTCATGTAGAGCTGGTAATGGGGCAAACGTGAAAAAAAACGTTCGAACTCTTCTAATTTTATGCGCTGAATTTCCCGGTAACTGAGGGGAAGTTTTCTTTTCATGGGGCATCCTTACCAACGATAGGTCACCGTGTATTTTAAGGTCGTTTTACCACTTGCCTTCACCGGAATTTTAAATTCCACCAGATTGGCGTTTACCTTCCGGTAAGGGAAGGTGCTGGCTTCAATCGTCCAGTAACGTCCGGGCAGCCTTTCCCGAACGGTAATGGTCACATCTT
>JAJRXE010000281.1 GCA_024276455.1 Calditrichota bacterium | reverse complement strand
CCATGATTATTGTCACCTTGCTAACAATTATTTCGGCAGTGATTTACATTTACAGCAACTGGGAACTGATTCTTCGCATTTTCAAATTGATTTTACTTTTTCCTTTCCGCCGTTAAATCCTTTCGCTTGGTTTGCACCGAACTCGTCTGAACGTGTTCCTTGTTCTGTTTACAGGTAAACTGGTTGTTCCGCTGGAAAAGGTATTTCTTCATTACAATGGTGTTCCCGGGGGGCTTAAATTCCACTTCGTCCATGAATTGGTGAATGATGTAGAGCCCGCGACCCCGCTCGCTGTAGCGTTTGTTGAGCTCCGTTAAGTCGGCCATCTGTTTCTTGAAATCGAATCCTTCTCCCTCGTCCCGAATGGTGATTTTGACGTACTTTTTTGTAATCTCCATTCGGATGTAAACCTTTTTGGAAATGTCCTGCCGATTTCCATGGTCGATGGCGTTGGAGAGGGCCTCGGCAAGGGACATGCGAATGGAGTTGATGCAAAAGTAAGTGGCTTTGGTGAAGGTGATTTTCTTTAATAAGTAAGAGATTGCCCGGTCGATGTAGAGAAAATCGCTCGGGATGGTCAGGGAGTAATTCTCTTTCCATTGCACCAGAGGGCTTAACATGATGCTCCGTTTGTGATTATCGGAGAACAAAATCGACACCAGAAGTTCAATTTTGGAGAGATCGGAAAAATCTTTAATCACGTGGGGAATGGTTCCTTTACCGTTGTCGCTGATGTTCGAAGCGGAATCCAACAGGGCAATGAAGCTCCCCTGGTAATTGTAGCGACGGAATTCCTGGACGATTTTTGAATAATCTTTTGCCAGACAAATGGTAAGGCCAATGGGATTCTGAAAAATAACACTCATGGCTTCCTGCCAGTCGGCAACTAATTTGACGGGAAATTTTTTCTTTTTCAAATGCTCGTAAACCTTACGAACGTTGGGGCTGTGGGGATTAATTAGGAGTATGTACCTGTTCTCTTCCATCGTCAACAATCTCCCTGTGTTTACCACCTAAATATAAGATGAAAATAAAGTTTCAAATGTGATTTTGTTAATAAAAACTAAAACAAGTTACTAAATTCATTTTCGGAAATCCTGGAACCGAAATAAAGTATAAAAGTATTGACAAAGCAAGAGAGGTTTATTAAATTTGCTGCGCAATTTGAGATGGGGCTGTAGCTCAGTTGGGAGAGCGCTTGAATGGCATTCAAGAGGTCAGGGGTTCGACTCCCCTCAGCTCCACACAGAGAGAGATTGAATGGTACGGCGCCGTACCCAAGTGGCTAAGGGGGAGGTCTGCAAAACCTCTATTCGCCGGTTCGAATCCGGCCGGCGCCTCTCTTAACCAACCGCACTAAACTTCCAATCCATTTTTGCCTCCTTAACCATGATGATGATCGTGTAACATATTTTTTTGATAGTGGTTTTTTACGATATTTGTTTTTATTTTAATCACCATTAAAATTGTGAAGACAAACTTGTGAGAGTTTCCGCATGAAAAAGAAAGGGATTTTAATTGGAATCTCAGGTGCCAGTGGTTCTGGCAAAACCCTGGTGGCAAATACCCTTTACGAATTGCTGGGCTCCGAAAAGGTGGTGATTCTTCAAGAAGATTCGTATTACAAAGATTTGTCCTACCTCCCTTTTGAAGAACGTGTTCGCTACAATTTCGACCATCCGGACGCCTTCGACCACAACCTGCTCATCGATCACTTGCATCGTCTCTTAAGGGGCGAGTCGATTGAACACCCGATCTACGATTTTAAAACCCACAGCCGTAAGAAAGAAACCCGGCGAGTTGGTCCTCATCAAATCATTATTCTGGAAGGAATTTTGATTCTGGCTGTTCCGGAAGTGCGGGAAATGATGGACATTAAGATTTACATCGATACTCCCCCTGATATTTGCTTTATCCGCCGTTTAAAGCGCGATATTCACGAGCGCGGCCGCAGTGTCGATTCGGTGATTAAACAGTATGAAGAAACGGTTCGTCCCATGTACCTGCAATTCGTGGAGCCCTCGAAACGGTACGCGGATTTAATCATTCCCCACGGGGGTAAAAATGTGATTGCCATCGATATTGTTAAAAGCAAAATTGAACGCCTGCTCATGGAATGAACGGTTCACCGAAGACGGGATGTCGGGCATTCTCCCCGATGACCAGCCGTCTGATTAAGTGATTCTAAAAGTTCGGTAGGGAAATCATGTATTAATTCCGGAGGGAAGAAATGTTACCCATTGTGCATCGAAATACCGGTTGGATTGAGGTGATTTGTGGGAGCATGTTCAGCGGAAAAACAGAAGAGTTAATTCGTCGCTTACGTCGTGCGCTTATTGCACGGCAAAAAGTGGCTATTTTCAAACCTAAAATCGATACGCGTTACAGCGAAGACCACATCGTTTCCCATAGTGAATTAAAGATTCCTTCCCAAGTGGTGGAAAATGCCTGGGAAATTCTGGAAAATTCGCTGGAAGCGCAGGTAGTGGGAATTGACGAAGCGCAGTTTTTTGACAACGATCTGGTAACCGTCTGCCAGAAGCTGGCTAACATGGGTAAGCGGGTCATTGTGGCGGGACTGGACCAGGATTACCGGGGAGAGCCGTTCGAACCGATTCCGCAGTTGCTGGCGGTGGCGGAATACATTACCAAGACCCATGCCATTTGTGTGGTGTGCGGAAATCCGGCCAACCATACCCAACGCAAATCAGCGGACAAAGATCGGGTTGTGGTTGGTGCTGCGGATATTTACGAAGCCCGTTGCCGAAACTGCTTCGAACCGCCGGAAAAAGATAATAATGGGACCATTAAACTGAAACGATCCTCCCGGGAAAATACAAAGGAGTCCTCTCAATGATTGCGGATTTGCTCTTTGGTGTATTTGGCCTGGCAGTGCTTATTGGGGTGGCCTATGTCTTCTCGAATAATCGTAAAGCAATCGATTGGCGCCTGGTAATAACCGGAATTTCGTTGCAATTAGTTTTTGCCGTTTTCGTTTTGCTGGTGCCGGGTGTTTATGTGCCCCGTGCGGCGTTGTTCTTTGTGCTCACCCTTCTGACTGCCTATTTTTCTTACCGTTTTCGAGCTCGATTGTTGGCAGCGGAGATAAAACAAAAGCTGTTGCCGGTTGTATTTGGGGTGCTGACCGTACTTTTTTTGTTCATTTTTGTTTTCTCTCTGTTTAGCAACGAAAAAGTATTTCTCCCCGGAGGCGAAGAAGTTTTTGAAGCGGTGAGTACGTTCTTTGTCACGGTCATTAATTTTACCTTCGATGGCGCCCGTTTCGTTTTCGGAGTGCTTTCCTCCCAGAACGATTTTGACAAGGTTTTCCCAATGGACCTACAAAACAAAGGGTTTGGGTTTATTTTTGCCTTTCAGGTGCTCCCCACCATTATTTTTTTCTCCTCCTTAATGAGTGTGCTGTACCACCTTGGCATTATGCAGAAAATTGTTCAGGGAATGGCCTGGGTCATGGCCAAAGCCATGCGGGTAAGCGGGGCGGAGTCGCTCTCGGTGGCTGCCAACGTGTTTATTGGCCAAACCGAAGCACCGCTGGTGGTCAGACCCTACGTGGCGGGAATGACGCAATCGGAATTGCTAACGCTAATGGTGGGTGGAATGGCCACCATTGCCGGAGGCGTGTTGGCCGCCTATGTGAATATTCTGGGCGGATCCGACCCGCAGATGCAGATTTTTTACGCCAAACACCTGCTTTCGGCCAGCATTATGGCGGCACCGGCAACCATGGTGGTAGCAAAAATCCTTTATCCGGAGGTGGAAGAATCGGAAACAAAAGGGAGCGTAAAATTAAAAATCGAACGAACAGCGGCAAATGTGATTGATGCGGCCGCTACCGGGGCGGCGGATGGTTTAAAATTAGCGCTTAATGTAGCCGCCATGCTGCTGGCGTTCATTGCCCTCATTGCGATGATTAACTACATTCTGGAAGGCATCGGCGGGTTAACCGGTTTTAATGCCGCCGTGGGCAAGCCGTTGAATCTAAATCTCATCCTGGGGTATTTGCTGTCGCCGCTGTCCTGGGTCATCGGCGTTCCCTGGAACGACGCCATTAAAGTCGGTTCGCTCATCGGAGAAAAAATCGTTATTAATGAGTTCATTGCGTACGTCGATCTGGGTAAAATGGTCCACGCCGGTTTGCTTTCCGAAAAAGCGCGAATTATTTCCACCTATGCACTGTGTGGATTCGCCAATTTTTCTTCCATTGCCATTCAAATTGGCGGTATTGGGGGAATCGCCCCCAATCGACGTGCTGATTTAGCCCGGTTCGGACTGAAAGCGGTTTTGGGAGGATCTCTCGCTACTTTTATGACCGCTACAATTGCCGGGGTGTTAATTTCATTGTAAATCCAAAGTAAGCAGGTAAAACAGGGGAGTGGTTCAATGAAGGGTTGGGCGAAAACAACATTATTGGTAGTCGGTATTTTTCTGGTAATTGGCGTTTTTTATTACCTATTTTTTACCAGTTTTTTTGAAGCCACACCGTCCATTGCGCGGCACAGCTATCTGGAACTAAATATTTATGGAGACATAAACGACCGGGCAGTAGAAGATCCGATCACCAAACTATTTGTCGGCGAAATGCCTTCCATGGACGGGCTACTGCATTGCATCCGCAAAGCCAAAATGGACCCCAAGATCGACGGTATTATTATTCGCCCCTACATTAGCTCGATTGGTTGGGCGAAAGTGGAGGAATTGCGTGACGCGCTGATGCAATTTAAAGAAAGTGGGAAACCGGTGTACGCCTATCTGGAAATGGCGGGAAACAAAGAATATTATCTTTCGGTTGCAGCCGATGTGATTTTTGGTTCTCCCAACGGGTATTTAATCATCGACGGTTTAACGGCGAAGTCTTATTTTTTAAAAGGAACCCTGGACAAATTGGGCATTCAAGTGGACGTGGTGGCTCACGGAAAATATAAAGATGCCCCGAACATTTTTACCCGAAAAACCCTTTCCGAACCATCCCGGGAAGTATTGAATGCTATTTTAGATGACTACTACCAACGCTACATTGGGGCGATTGCCGATGGACGGCACCTCAGTGAACAGGAAGCCGCTGCTTTGGTTGATTACGGCCTTTATTACCTTCGGGATGCCTACGAAAAGAACCTGGTGGACACTCT
>JAJRXE010000280.1 GCA_024276455.1 Calditrichota bacterium | reverse complement strand
TGGTGCGGTTGATTTCCGACGACGGGGAGTTTGTTGGAATCGCTTATTACAATCCCGCCTGTCAGCAGGTGCTCCGGGTGCTCACCACCCGGGACGAACCCATCGATGCTGCTTTTTTCCGCCGCCGTCTGCAGGCTGCCCTGGAACGCCGGCAGCATCTTCGTATTTCCTCGAACCTGCAGCGTCTGGTTCACGGCGCCGCGGATGGGCTTCCCGGTTTGTACATCGACCGGTACGATTCTCACCTGCTGCTGCAGGTAGAGACCGCTTTCATGCACCGCCAGCGGGAATTGCTTTTCCAGATCTGCCGGGAGCTGTTTCTTCCGGTCAGCATTTCGTACCGCACCGTTGAAAATCCGGCCGAGGGTCTCAACGCCTCCGAGCAGGTGGTGGGTGGTTCTGTTCCGGAAAAGTTGCCCGTTCAGGAGAATGAGTTTACCTTCGAGATGAGATTGGCGGATATTCACACCCCGGCTTTTTACCCGGACGAACGCGATTTTCGCCGGAAAGCGGTTGAGCAGGTTCACGCCGGAGAACGGGTGCTGGATTTGTTTGCCGGTCTGGGTGCCTGGAGTCGCTATTTGATTCGCGCAGAAGCGCAGGTGACAGCGGTTGAACCGGACGGCGGCATTTTTGAACGGGCCCGCCGGTTCCGCCAGGACGCAGCAAACGGGAAGCTACACTGGGTCAATGCGCCGGTGCTGGACTATCTGAATGAACTAAAAGAAAGTGGCAAAAAATTCGATCTGATTCTGGTTCACCCACCGTTTGTAACCCAGGAGCAGAACGAATACAAAAAGGTGAAAGGGTGGTTCTGGTACCTGATTTACCATTCCCTGCCCCTTTTAAATCCCTACGGTAAACTCTGGATTACCACCCGGGCTCAGTACCTGTCCACCGAGAGTCTGCTTCAAACCGTTCATCAGGCCGCCGCCGGCTGGCAACAGCGCCTCTACCTGCGCGAAATTCTTTATCAACCGGGCGATTACCCATATCTGGTGCAGTATCCGGAAAGTCTTTTTTTAAAATCGCTGCTGCTTCAAATTTAAGGGGAATTGCCATGAGGGCCACCATTGTGTACGACAACCGCACCCGTCGCCCCGATCTGGAAGCCGATTGGGGATTCGCCTGTTACCTGGAAGCGCAGGGGCATCGCCTGCTGTTTGACACCGGAGGAAGCGGGCGGATTTTGCTCCACAATCTGGCCCGTCTGAACATTGACCCCACCGCCGTGGACACGGTGGTGATTTCGCACAATCATTTCGATCACATTGGCGGATTGGCGGCATTCCTGGAGCAGAACAACCGGGTAAAGGCGGTTCTTCCCCCCAGTTTGCGAGGGGTGCGTCACGCCCGGGAGGTTGTGTTTGCCGGGCAACCGGAGGAAATTTACCCCGGAATTTACACCACCGGAGAGCTGGAGAACGTGGAACAAAGCCTGGTGGTGGAAACCAGCCGGGGCATGCTTGTTTTTGTTGGGTGTGCCCACCCGGACATGCAAAAAATTTTACAAACCGCCCGGCAGTTCGGACGGCTTTACGGCATTGTGGGCGGTTTGCACGATTTCGAAGAGTACGAACTGCTCCAGGGGCTGGACTTCATCCTGCCCACCCATTGTACCCGGCACCGGGAAGAGCTAAAAACGCGTTATCCGTCGCAGTACCGGGAGGGAGGAGTCGGAACCTTCATTGAGATTGAATGAGATTCTAATAAAGGGACGGAATTTAGCAGAAGGGGAAAAATAATGTTAAACCTGAAGAATGAATTCATTCTGGCACCTTTTAAGCTGGGTTACAGCAGCGGAGACGGCCGGGTAAACGAGCGGCATCTGAATTTTTACCGCGAACGCCGTCGGTACCTGGGCGCCATTACGGTGGAACCGCTTTACCTGGATGCTGGGTTGCGGGAAATTCCCACCCAGATTGGGATTGACGGCGATGACAAGTTGGCGGGGTTGCAGGAGCTGACCGAATTGCTTCATGCTACCGACACCCGTGCCATTGCCCATCTGAATCATCCAGGCCGAATGGCAAACCCGCGGATTCCCGGAAATTACTTTCTCTCTGCCACCGATAAACCCTGCGAAAACGGCGGTGCCATTCCCCGGCGCATGAACGAAGCCGACCTGCAGCGGGTGGTGGAGCAATTTGTTGCCGCCGCCCGACGGGCCGAACAGGCCGGGTTCGATCTGATTGAGTTGCAGTTTGGTCACGGGTACCTGCTGGCTCAGTTTCTCTCGCCGGCCGTCAACGATCGCGACGATGAGTACGGCGGTCTTTTCGAGAATCGCATCCGCTTTCCGCTCCGGGTGCTGGAGGCGGTGCGGCAGACGGTTCGGCTTCCCATCATTGCCCGGATCAGTGGGGACGAGATGATTCCCAACGGCATTAAACTGCCCGAGATGATTCGGTTTGCCCGAATTCTGGAAGAGAATGGAGTGGCGGCCATTCACGTGTCCGCCGGATCGGTGTGTTCCACGCCGCCCTGGTATTTCCAGCACATGTTCACACCCAAAGGAAAGACCTGGGAGCTGGCGGCCGAAATTAAAAAAGCAGTGCATCTTCCGGTGATTTTTGTGGGACGAATCAACTCGCCCGCCGATGTTCACAGGGTAAAACAGCAGTACGGCGCCGATTACATTGCCCTGGGACGTCCCCTGATTGCCGATCCGGACTTCGTTGGGAAATACCTGGGGCAGGTGAAGGGTGTCATCCGACCCTGCTTGGCCTGTGCGGAAGGGTGTCTGGGCGGCGTGAAAGGAGGGAAGGGGTTGCACTGCGTGGTCAATCCCCTGGTAGGCACCGGCAACGCCGCTTTTGAACCGGCCAAAGAAACCCTGCGGTTTGCGGTGGTGGGAGGCGGACTGGCCGGAATGGAGGCTGCTTTAACGTTGAAAAAGCGCGGTCACGAAGTGGTGATTTACGAAAAAGAGCGGTTGGGCGGACAGTTCAATCTGGCGTATCTGCCTCCGAACAAACAGAGTTTGAAAGAAATTGTCGACTATTTTGAATACGAAATTCGGGAGAATCACATTCCGGTTGTTTACAAAGAAGCCAGCGAGCAGGATTTGTTAGAAGGTGGGTACGACGGGGTAATTCTGGCCACCGGAGCAGTGCCGGCGGTCCCTCCGATTAAAGGTCTGGAAAAATTTTACTGGACGGAATTTTTACAGGATGAGAACCTTCCGGAAGGGAAGAAAATCCTGGTCATCGGCGGGGGACTGATTGGGATTGAAATGGCCAGTAAGCTGGTGGAAAAGAATAATCAAGTGATTGTTGTGGAAATGCTGCCGGAAATTGCCAACGGCATGGAAATGATTGAGCGTACCTTGACGCTGAAAAAGTTGCGGGAAAAACAGGTGACCATTTACACCAATACCCGGGTTGCCGAAGTACGGGACGATCAGGTGATATTGAGTGGGGAGCACGCCGGGGAACTGAGCGGCATTGATGAAATTGTGGTCGCCACCGGAATGCAGCCCTACAATCCGCTGGAAGAGAAGCTGAAAGGGAAAATTCCACTCTGGGTAGTGGGCGACGCCCGATCGGTAGGCAAAGCCCAGGATGCCATTCGTTCTGCTTACGAAGTGGCCAGTACCCTTTAAAACTTAAGCGGAAGGAGGTCGCATGGACACCCTTGTGATTGCCATTGCCACCAATGACGGAAAAACCTTGCCGGAAAGCCATTTTGGCGAAGCGGTTGCTTACTATATTTACCGAATGAATGGTCGGGACTACGAACTGCTGAAAGGAATTAACAATCCCTTTGGCGAGCACGAAAAGGCTCATGGAGATGCTGCGAAAGCCGGGAATATTGGTCGCCTGCTCAAGCCGGAAGGGGTCCAGGTGCTGGTGTCCCGGCAATTTGGACGCAATATTGAGCGAATGCGCCGGGAATTCCTGCCGGTAATTGTGGCGGAGGTTGACCTGGGCAAGGTGTTGAAGCGGTTGCAAGAAAACTTTGAACGTCTGCAAACAGAATGGCAAAAGGGGCAGGAGCGCCGTCACCTCATCTTGCGCTGAAGCAGGGAGTTCCGAATGGAGAGAAGAAGAAGGAAGCGATTCAGGTGAACACAGCCGAAAAAACAGAGCAGAGCGGGCACCGGCGCCTGAAATGGAATTTTGCCATGGGGCTGCTGCACGGCATTTTTTTCTCCGGCGCCCGGGCACTGGTGAACCCCGACACCATCCTGCCGGTGTTTCTGAGCAATTTTACTTCCTCGCAGGCCCTCATCGGATTATCGGGGACCATCATGGGAAGTCTGGGTGGTATTGGCAACGCCTTACCCCAGATTCCGATTGCTTACTATCTGCAGAATCAGACCCGCAAGCTGCCAACCCTGCGGGCTGCTCTGGTGGTACGGGCATTGAGCTGGGGACTGTTAGCGCTGATGACTTACCTGTTAGCAACGAGTCATCCGCAGTTGACGGTGGTGCTCTTTCTAAGCCTGCTGCTCATTTTTACCCTCACCGGAGGTGTGGCGGCTGTACCGTTTTACGACATCTGGGCGAAGGTGCTGCCTCCGACCCTGCGGGGGCGCTTTTTCGGCTGGCGCAAATTGGGCGGCGGATTGTTGGCCATCTCTTCCGGCCTGGTGGCAAAGTGGATTCTGGGACATCCCGGAATAACCTTTCCCACCAACTTTACTTTGCTTTTTACCCTGGCTTTCCTGCTCATGAGCGTGGCCTTTCTGGCGCTGGGTTCCGTAAAGGAGCCGCCGGGAGAAGCCTACCGGGAGCGGCCCCCGTTTCGGGTGTTCTTAAAACAGGCCGGAGGCCTCCTCCGGCGCGACCCGGGTTACCAGAAGTTTCTGGCGGTGCAAATTCTCTCCGGCGCGGGAGCACTGGCGCTGCCTTTTTACGTTTTGTACGCCCGCAACGTCATGCACACCCCGCTGGAAATGGTTGGTTATTTTCTTTCCGCCCAAATGTTCGGTAATGTGCTTTCCAATTTGGGGTGGGGACATCTTTCCGATCGCCGGGGGAATCGCTTTGTCCTGCGCCTCAGTTCTTTTCTGGGATTTACCATTCCCCTGTTTGCCCTGCTGGTTCCCCGGCAACAATCCTGGCTGTTCGTCCTTCTGTTTGTTCTAATCGGGGTGTACATCTCCGGGCGGGAAATCGGCCTGACCAATTTTCTGCTCGATCTGGCGCCCCCTCGCGACCGTACCACTTACATTAGCTTGAGCGGTACGCTCTCTTTTCCCGTCTGGTTGTTCCCTTCGCTGGGCGGAATCATCGCTCAGTTCGGGAACTACCAGAGCCTCTTTCTGGTAACACTGTTGGTATCGTTGGCCGGTTTTCTCTTGAGTCTGAAATTGGACTGCCTGCGAACCAACAAGGCCTCTTAATTCGGTTAATCTAACAACGGAGCCCAATTTACATGGAGCGATTTACAGATCAAATTGCCAGGCTGGCGGATGAAATTACCGCTGGCGACATCAGTAACCCGCGCATTCTGATGCTCAAAGAGTACTTGAAGCTGTTTCAAAAATTCGGTTACAATGTACTGGCCGAGGTCGAAGACCTCTTTGGTTTTCTAAGCGGAAAGAAGCGCCACATTCTGACCTTCCACAATGAGCCCGGTTTTCTCACCTTTGCCCTGGCCGTTCGGGGATTCCGGTTCTATTCTCTGCATCAAGAGCCGGAAACGGTGGCAGCGGTAGAAGCGATTCTGGAAAAATTGAACTTGAGACCGTTCCCGGAATTTCAGGTAAGTGAGCTTAAGCGGCTTCCTTTTCCGGAGCGCTCACTGGATTACGTGCTGAGCTTCCACCTCATGCGTACGCTGGAAGATCCCTTACCTCTGCTGCAAGAGGTGGAGCGCATCGTGAAGCCGGACGGGGTCATCATCATTAAAGATTTCAATCGCAACGGCATCAAGCTTTACCGCAAAATGATGGAAGAAGCAGACTGGCTACCGCAACCGGTGGGCATCTCTTTGCTGGAGGTGGCGGAATATTTCGATCGCCGGGACAAATACATTTCCTGCTTGCGAGAAGAATTCGACACCACCCTGCTGGTTACCGCCACCCAGCAAAATATTTTAAGCAAGCCCGCCTTTTGAAAAACAAATTTTTCGCCCCTTTACTTGCCGGACCTGTTCCCGGTCCTCCTTTTGAACATCCTGGAAACGACCCCGGGGTCGAAGAAAAACGGTTGAATATTTTCCGGTAATTTGTTACTATTGGGTTTAAAGAATTGGTGCCTTCATTGGGCCACGAAAAATGTTTCAAAGTGCGGGCTTACAGCGAAAGGGAAAAGGCAATGGTAAAATTAAAATTTGATGCGGAATTAGGACGTTTAGCGGCCAACACGATTCGTTTTTTAGCTGCCGACGGGGTGCAAAAAGCCAATTCCGGACATCCGGGCATGCCCATGGGCGCCGCAGATATGGCCCTGGTGTTGTGGACCCACTTTTTGAAGTTCAATCCCACCCGGCCGGATTGGCCCAACCGCGACCGTTTTGTACTCTCGGCGGGACACGGTTCCATGTTACTGTATTCCCTGCTCTACCTGAGCGGATTTGACGTGACCCTGGAGGATCTGCAGTCCTTCCGCCAGTGGGGAAGTCGTACCCCCGGACATCCCGAAGTGGGGTGCCTGCCGGGGGTGGAAACCACCACCGGCCCCCTGGGACAGGGGTTTGCCAACGGAGTGGGCATGGCGCTGGCAGCCAAAATGACCGCCGCCCAGTTTAATACGGCGGAGTACTCCGTGCTGGGAACCCACCGGGTGTTTGCCATTGTAAGCGACGGCGATTTAATGGAAGGCGTTTCCCACGAAGCCGCTTCGCTGGCAGGGCATCTGAAATTGGGTAACCTCATTTACCTGTACGACGACAATCACATTACCATTGAGGGCGACACAGCCCTGACCTACAGCGACGATGTCGCCAAACGCTTTGAGGCTTATGGCTGGCACACCTTGCGGGTGGACGGGCACGATCAGCAGGCGGTGGCGGATGCCATTGAAGCGGGGATTGCCGAAAGGAAGCGGCCGACCCTCATCCTGGCACGAACCCATATTGGCTACGGAAGTCCTCATAAGCAGGACACCGCCGGAGTGCACGGTGCACCCCTGGGCGAGGACGAATTGCGGGAGACCAAACGCAACCTCGGTTGGCCGGAAGACAAAATGTTTTACGTGCCGGACGAAGTGCGCACCTTCTTTCGGCAGGTGGTGGAAGAGTTACAGAAAGAGTACCGGCAGTGGGAAGAGCAATTTCGTGCCTGGCAGGCGGCACACCCCGATCTGGCTGAGCGGTATCGCCGGGAAATGCTCCGGGAGGTTCCGGAAAACCTGGAAGAACTGCTGCTGCAAGTTCACCAGGATGCCCCCAAAGCGACTCGGGCGCTTTCCGGCGAAGTTATGCAGGTAATTGCCCGTAAGGTAGAAAATTTTGTGGGTGGTTCGGCCGACCTGGCACCTTCCAACAACACGTATTTGAAAGAATTTGACACCGTGGCTCCCGGCTCGTTCCGGGGACGCAATTTTCACTTCGGTATTCGGGAACACGGCATGGGCAGCATTTTAAACGGTATCGCACTCTATGGCGGATTCATTCCCTTTGGCGGCACCTTCCTGGTATTTGCCGATTACATGCGGCCGGCCATTCGGTTGGCGGCATTGATGGAACAACAGGTGATTTATGTGTTGACCCACGACAGCATTTTCCTGGGAGAAGATGGTCCCACCCATCAGCCAGTAGAGCAGATGGCATCGCTGCGGGCCATCCCCAACCTGACCGTCATTCGCCCGGCGGATGGTCTGGAGGTGGCGCTGGCCTGGGCATACGCTCTACGTCGTAAAGAAGGCCCCACCGCCTTGATTCTGACCCGTCAGAAAGTGGCGCCGTTGTCGCGCCCGGAAGGCTTCGATCCCGGGCTGGTCCTGAAAGGCGGCTACGTCATTGCTCCGGAAAACCATCCCGGCAGACTGGAGCTGGTGTTGGTGGCCAGTGGTTCGGAGGTGGCTCTGGCGCTGGAGAGTCAGCAGAAATTGCAAGACATTGGGTGGTCAGTGCGGGTGGTATCCATGCCTTCGCTGGAAGTGTTTCGAGCTCAGCCGGAAGACTACCGCCGCCAGGTTCTGGGTGGGACAGAGGTGCCGCTGGTGGTGCTGGAAGCCGGGGTCTCGCAGGGCTGGTTCGAAGCCTTGCAGCGCCCGTTCCGGATGATTGGCCTCGAACGGTTTGGCGCTTCGGCACCTTACCCGGTACTGGCAGAAAAATTCGGTTTCACCCCCGACGCCGTCGTGTCAAAAATAACTCGCTGGTTCTCCCGTTAGCCTACCGGGGACAGAATCAGAATAAAAAACCGGATTGGTTTATTGCCAATCCGGTTTTTTATTGGAGGAGGGAAAGGAGGGTGCCGAAGAACTCCTGTGCAACATTCCCGCCCGGGTTTCGTGAAAAATCAGAAAAAAGAAGTTCTGTCTCTCTGCTGTTTTCCTCCCGCTCAGCAACTCGGTCGGACAATATTCTACACAAAATGTTTTTCAAATGAAGAATATTCTTCATAATGGTCTGATCTGAAGGAAGAATGGAACCTTTGTTAAGTCCTGAATAATCAGTTAATTGGGATGCTGTACGGATCCTGGCACGGTAATTGAACCATTGTAAGTAGCCTGGAGGGAAGTTCGACAGTAAAGGCAGCCTTCTGAGGTGTTAAAACAAAAAAGAGGTGTAAGAAATGGGACAGGAAACCGGAACAGTTGTAAAGGTCAACAAAAATAAAATTGTTGTGAAACTTTCCGCCGGTGACCACTGCAATGTTTGTGCAGCAAAATCCATGTGCGCCTTTCAAAGCTCCGATTCCTCGGTGCGATTGTTGGAATTGCCGAAGAGGAGCAATATTCCGGAAGGCGCCCAGGTGCGGTTGGAGTACAAAGAATCTTCGCGAATCCTGGCGGCTTTCATTGTTTTTCTGTTACCCCTTCTATTCCTGTTAGCCGGGTATTATGTGGGCGAGAGCCTGTTAACCGGACCCAACGGCGGGGTAATCGGGGCAGTGGTGGGATTCTTCCTGGCGGGCATTGTACTGTACTGGTTGAATCGCTGGTTGAGCCATTCGAAATATTTTCTACCGCGCCTGGTAGGCTTGCAGTCTCCCGGCAGAGAATTTCCTTCGTCCGGAAAGAAAGCTCATTAAAGAATTGTCTAATGTTTACCTTAAACCGAGAGGAGAACGGCCATGTTTACGAGAATAAAAAAATGGTTGGAACAAATGGCGGAGCGAAACGAGCAACGCTACGGTGGCCGGCGTCTGGATTGCTGCGGTATGAATCATCAGCACGATCACCAGCAGCATCCGGTTCGGAAAGCCGCCCTGGTGTCTAAAAAATAAGCGATTCCATCGGGTGGTTTAAAAAATCCGCTGGTTCTTTCTTTAAACAAATCACGTAGTTAAATCATAAATTTTGGAGGAGTTAAAATGTTTAAGTTCAAATCAATCAGTGCCATAGCAGTGGCTTTTATTTTCAGCACGTTTATGGTGGTTTCGTCGCTTCCCGCCCAACATATGGGCGGACAGGGGCAGATGCAACAGGGTGCCATGCAGCAAATGGGGCAGCACATGATGACGATGCAACAGATGATGCAGCACATGCAGCAAATTCAGAATCGGACCCAAAGCATGATGCAGATGATGCATGGTCAGCAGGGTGGCGCCATGCAGGGTAAGATGATGCAGCAAAATCAGAGTATGATGCAGATGATGCACGGTGTGGATGAAATGGCTAAAACCATGAATTCCCTAATGCAAAATATGCAGAAGATGATGCAAGACCCTCAGATCATGAATAATCCGGAAATGAAAAAGCACATGGAAGAAATGCAGAAACAAATGAGCACCATGATGCAGTCCATGGACGGGATGTTGAAAAATCTGGAGACCCTCCAGCAGAAGCAGATGCAGAAGTAAATCGGGGGAAACAGGCGGTGGCAGATTTTCGGATGTGTCGCCGCCCCCTATAAAATTGAAAGAATGGAAAAGAAAATAATGAAACAGAACACGCGTTACATTTTGGGGATTTTATTTCTGGGGTTCATCGGCCTGCTGGTGATCCATGGGCCTGTTTATGCCGGCAAATGGAGTGTGAATGCCGGAATGCAGTGGTTGAACGGTGAATACACCTATGTGACCCGCACCTCTACCTTTTATTTTTCCGGCGGACTCAGTTACCGTGCCGAGCGCTGGAATGTGGCGGTAAATGTACCGTTGATTGCTCAAAACACCACTGGTGTAACCAATATGGGCGGTTTGTTCTTGCCCAACGGAGAAGGGCGGGACCACGGGGGATTTTCGCATTGGAACACACGTCAACACGGCTATATGCCCGGTGCTCAACTTCCCACCACTCAGATGCGTTTTGGCTTGGGAGATATTTATGTGTACGGCGAGTATCGGCTCCTGGGCCGTTTAACCGGCCTGGCAACGGTGAGTCTGACAGGAACGTTGAAGCTCCCCACCGCCAGTCAGGAAAATAATTACGGAACCGGCGAATTTGACTACGGCCTGGGGGGCTCCGTACGGAAGTTTATGCATTCCTACTCATTTTTTCTGGACCTGGGGTACCTGGTTATCGGCGATCCGGTGGGGATATCCTACAACGATCCGCTTACTTTTGGAGCCGGGGTCGGGCGATTTTTTTTCCAGGGACGCTATTCTGTTCTGCTTTATTACCAGCAATATTCCAGAATTTTAGCGGATTACGATCCGCCTCGCCAGGCAAACCTGGCCGGCTTTGTGAAGGTGAGTACCCACACCATCTTGTCGGTGAGTTTGCTGATGGGGTTTAGCGAAACGAGTCCGGATTACGGATTATTAACAACCATAGAATACACCTTTTAATCAATTGAAAAGAAAGAAATTAAGGAGATAGAAATGGGTTTCATACCTGAGTGGGCACCGAATATTCATCCCATGCTGATTCATTTTCCGATTGTTTTTTTAATAACGGCGGTGCTCCTGGATGCATTGAATATTGTTTTTCGCAAAAATAGTTGGCTCCATTCGGCTGCCCTCTTTTTTTACGCGGTCGGAATTGTGTCTCTGGTAGGCGTTTACTTTTCGGGCCAGCAAGCAGCCGATTCGGTGAAGGTCGCCGATTCGGTGTACCCGGCTATTTCCGATCATGCGAACTGGGCCCTGCGCAGCGTGTGGTTCTGGATTGCTCTGGTGGCAATCCGGTTTGCGTTGCTGTTTCGGGAATACGATCGGAAAACGTTGGTGTTAAGCGGGTTGGTGCTGGTTGGAATAGTAGGAAATTGGTTCATTTTTCGTACGGCCGATCAGGGAGCGGCGCTGGTGTACAAATTAGGGGTTGGAGTCAAAGCGGTTCAAATAGAGGAAACGGCCAGCCAAACCACCGAGCTGCAACCCGCCAGAGAGGCAGAAAATCTGGTTCGTCTGCCCGATGGCACCATTAAATGGGAAATTCGGGAAGATGCCCTCTGGATTCTGAAGAAAATGTTGCGCTGGAATGGCGCAGAAGGACATCAGGTGATTACCAGTATCCGCAAAGACGAAAAGAACCGTCCCGTCCTCTCTTTTGTCTTGCGGGACAACCCCACCCACTTTCTTTTCCCGGAAAAATTCCAGAGCCTTTCCCTGGAATCGGTGGTCAATCTGAAAGGATTTCAGGGAAGTCTTTACCTGACTCACCATTTTCTGGATTCCCTGAATTACGATTTCTTGCGGGTGGAAAATGGGAAAATGAGTCTGGGGCGTCTGGTGCAGGGGAAGGTTAAAATTCTGGGTGCGAAGCCGGTCGATTTAAATGGCTGGACGACGTTAAAAGTAGTGGGCACCAAAGGACACTTCCGGGGGTACCTGAACGGAGAATTGGTTGTTCACGGGCACGGGAAAGATTACCCGGCCGGTGCCGTGGGCATGATCCTAAATGGGAGGGGAGAAGTGCTGTTAAAAAGTATGGTTGTGAAACCTTTGTAAAATAAAAAAGAAAAGGAGGAACGAAATGGGTTATTTTTTTGCCAGAACATTCGACTGGTCGTTTGAAGAAGCGCTTCAGCGCGTGACCGAAGAATTACAGAAAGAGGGATTTGGAATCCTCACTGAAATTGATGTGAGAGCCACCCTTAAGAAAAAACTGGATGTGGACTTCCGTAATTACCGCATTCTGGGCGCCTGTAATCCACCCTTTGCGTACCAGGCTCTTAAGGCCGAAGACAAAATCGGACTCATGTTGCCCTGCAATGTAGTGGTACAGGAATTAACCGATGGCGGCGTTGAGATTGCCGTGATTGATCCGGTCGCTTCCATGCAGGCTGTGGAGAATCCGCAGTTGGATGAGGTGGCGAATACGATTCGCGAGAAACTCCAGTTAGTCTTGCAACGGCTGTAACAAAATTTCCGGTTCGGCGACGGACGGGAAATCAAATAGTTGAGGGGAAGCCGGTAAATCTCCGCTCCCCTTTCAAAAAAGAAATGTTAATTATTTAAAGAGGTGATTCTTATGATGAATGGAATGGGCGGTTTTGGAATGGGTTTTGGTTGGTTGTTTTGGATTGTCATTTTAGCGGTTATTATCTGGGCGGTTATCCGCCTGGTCAACGCCAACCAAAATCGGGAAGTGTACCCCGGTAGCAAGGGGGAAGATGCCCTGGAAGTGTTAAAAAAACGCTATGCGAAGGGCGAAATTAGTCGGGAAGAGTTTGAGAGAATGAAACGAGACCTGCAGTAATCAATTCAATGGAAGCGGTGGTACGCCGTTCAATTGGTGGGAAATTTAAATAAATTGTGAGAGGGAAAAGCATGTTAAGCGTAATCGATTTTTTGTTTACCGGGATTGTTTGGGGCTTCTGGATTGTATCTGCCCTGTTCGTTCTTTACTTAATTTTTCGAATCGACCGTATGGAACGCATCCGGGAGAATTCCTCCCTGGAAGATTGCGGTCCGGACACGCATCCTTGCTAAACGGAGGACGTGCTCCAGAGGGTCGTTTCTTTACCCTAAGATTTGGAGGAGAACATGTCGCATCATATTGATCCCGTATGTGGAAAGCGCTTGAACACCAACAAGGCCCATATAGTGGTCAGCTACGAAGGAGAAAATTATTATCTTTGCTGCCCCATGTGTCAAAAAGAGTTCGAACGCAATCCCCAAAAATATGCCAAGAGGAAGTCGCGTTAATTTAAAATAAACCGCCAAACAAAGGAGGTCGTCATGGCCAAAGACCTGGTGTGCGGAATGATGGTGGATGAAAAGAGTCCGCCAGCTCGTCTGAATTATAAAGGGAAGGATTATTATTTTTGCAGTGAGGGATGCAAGCATTTGTTCGAGAAACAACCCGAGCGTTACCTGGTTGAGGAGAAAGAACGGAAAGAAGAGCCGGAAGATTAAACGGGTAACCTCCGGCCGTATTTACCCATTCCGTCGAGGTGTGTTGCAAGGCACCATCCTCGAAAGAGCGGAAGAGACGGACACAGAGTAGGGAGGCCAGACGTTCCGGGAGGTTCTCGTCTGGAGGGGAGGGATTGGTATTTTTTCACTAAACACCGGAATAAAAGGAGAGGTTTGCAACCATGAAATGCCCCAAATGTGGATGGGACAATCAAGCCCAGGCGCGCTATTGTAGCCATTGCGGGACGGCGCTTCCCAGGAAGAAACGGGAAAAAGTATTTTGTGTGGAATGCGGTGCTCCGAATGAGACGAGCGCCCGTTTTTGCCGCGAATGTGGCACGGAGTTAGTCCGGCCAACCAGAGCGGCGAAGAACAGGATAAATACCGCCTCAAAAAACAGGTCCGGACCAGCGTCTGCTCGCTCGGCAAAAAAGAATTCGTTTGCTTTAAATCTGGGAGTGGGCGTTGCCATTGCCTTGCTTTTACTGGGAGTGTACGGATTGCAAAACCGTTCCAATCATCGTCCAAGCACGCCGTCGTCACCCCCCGCAGCGGTCGCTCAAAATCCGATCATCGAGGCTCAGGTTATTGAAGTGGCTTCCAGATTTCGCTGTTCTTGTGGAACCTGTGGTGGAACCCCGCTGGATGAATGCAGTTGCGAGACCGCCATTGAAGAGAAAAATTTTATTCGCCAGAAACTCTTAGAGGGGCACAAAATACCACACATCGTTACCCTGGTGAATGAAACCTACGGATGGATAAAACCGGAGTTCGAGAAGCAGGAGCCAACGCTTTAATACGATTTTTAAGTTTCAATTGTTTAATCAGTTAAATATTTCATAAAACCAGAGAGGTGTTCTCATGAGAACAGGAATCAGAAGTATCATCATCGCAGGACTAATGTTTTTAATCACCGCAGGAGCAGGTTTAACTATGGCGACTCCAAAGGATGCCAAAACCCCTTCCGGCCAGGAAAAGTTCAAGAGCCAGCTGGAGCAAGTTGTTCAGGCCTATTTAGAGATTCGGGAGGCATTGGCCAATGACAATATCGAAGCAGCTCAGATGGGGGCGCAGGATTTTAATAAGGTCCTGGTAAAAGTGGATGCGGAATTATTGCCTTCCGCAGAACGTGCGAGCTGGCTGGAGCAGTCCCCGGTGTTGCAAAAATCGGCCGAGAGAATTCAGACAGCCACCGATATTAAAAGGCAGCGCGAGGCTTTCTTTTCCCTCTCCAACGGTGTGATTGTAGCGGTAAAGAATTACGGTCCGCTGGAAACCACGCTTTATCAGCAGTACTGTCCCATGGCTGTGAGCAGTCGGGGAGCAAATTGGCTCAGTGATTCGAAAACAATTTCCAATCCCTATCTCGGGCAGGAAATGCCCACCTGTGGAGAGAATAAAGCGGTTTACGGTAATAAGAAATAAGGCGATTGCGCCGCCGGTTGTACGGATGAGCGCAAATATGTACGAAAAAAGCCGGCTTGTCCCGGCTTTTTTTTGTTTTGGCGCGGCAGGCCGCTATTGTTTTTCCTATTCCGAAAAGCGGTTTCGGTCGGGAAAAAGCTCTGAACGTAAGAGCCGAATTGTAGAAAATTCTCCAATCTGCCTGATCAAAACAATTCGAAGGGGAAATGGGAATTTAAGTATCTTTAGTAATCACAATGGGATAGGAGTATTGGTCAGGGTTGGCACGGGTTTTGAACAATTACATTGGGGAAGTAAAAATCCTCAAGAAAAGAGTTGGGGATTGAAAATAAATGCAACAAATTGAAAAAGGAGGAACAACCAATGGCGGTGGATTTAGTGTGTCATATGGAGGTTAATGAGAATCAACCGGACACGTTGAGGGTTCAATATAAAGGAGAAGAATACTAT
>JAJRXE010000279.1 GCA_024276455.1 Calditrichota bacterium | reverse complement strand
AGTGTGGTGCTCAGCAATGGCATTAACGCCGATCTGCGCATTGTGAGCGACCAGCAATTTCCCTACGCCCTCCACCACTTTACCGGTTCCAAAGAACACAACATTGCCATGCGGGAATTCGCCCGCAAACACAATCTGAAAATGAACGAGTACGGACTGTTCCGCAATGAGACGGAAAATATTCCCTGCAAAGATGAAGCGGAAATTTTTGCCCAATTGGGCATGCAGTTCATTCCCCCGGAACTGCGGGAGAACATGGGCGAAATCGAAGCGGCGCTGGAGCACCAACTGCCGAAACTGGTGGACTGGTCCGACCTGCTCGGCATGATCCACGTGCATTCCAACTACAGCGACGGCGCCAACACCATCGAAGAGATGGCCCAGGCCACCCGGGAATTGGGCTATCAGTACCTGGTGATCTGCGACCACTCTAAAAGCGCCCAGTACGCCAACGGATTAAGCGAGGAGCGCATCGAGCAGCAGCACCGCGAAATTGAGGCGTTAAATCAGAAGTTCGACGGATTCCGGATCCTGAAAAGCATTGAGTGCGACATCCTGTTCGACGGGTCGCTGGATTACAGCGATGAGGTATTGGCGAAATTCGATCTGGTGGTAGCCAGCATTCACTCCCGCTTTAAAATGACCGAACAAGAAGCCACCGAGCGAATCATTCGCGCCATGCAAAATCCTCACGTGAGCATCATCGGGCATTTGACCGGCCGGCTGCTGCTGGGGCGGGAAGGATATCCGGTGAACATCCCGAAGGTGCTGGAGACGGCCGCAGAACTGGGAGTGGCTATCGAGCTAAACGCCAATCCTCACCGGCTGGACCTGGACTGGCGCTGGCTGCGAGAAGCCAAAAAGTTAGGGGTGAAAATTGCCATCGGCCCGGATGCCCACCAGATTGAGGGACTGAAGGACATGCGCTACGGGGTGGGAATCGCCCGGAAAGGCTGGTTGAGCAAGGAAGACGTGCTCAATTGCCTGCCGGCGGAAGAGTTGCTCCGATTTAGCCAGCAACGCCGCCGAGCAAACCATTAAGTGAACAAAACAAACGGGCGGTTCCTGCGAACCGCCCGATCAGATTTACTTTTTCGCCTTTTTTCACTCAACTTCCGCCGGAGAATTCTTTCAAACAAAACACTGGCAATCCCCGGAAACTACAAGTTTAATCAAAGAACGTCACACGGGCAATGTCGGCAATGGTGTTGCCAATGGCAATGGAAGCGGTGGCCGCCGGCGAAGGAGCGTTCAACACATGCACCATGTGGGGCACCTCCTCGATGCAGAAATCGTCCACCAGAGCGCCATCGTGCTTAAGCGCCTGAGCGCGTACGCCGGCTCCGCCCGGCACCAGATCATCTTTTTGCACTTCCGGTACCAGCTCCTGCAACGCACGGGTAAAGGCACTTTTCACAAAAGAACGGTAAAATTCTCCCAGACCAGTTTTCATGTATTTACCAGCCAGTTTCCAGAATCCGGGGTAAAGAAACGTGTCCAAGGTGTCCCGCAGGGAAAAACTGGTTTTGGTGTAGCCTTCCCGCTTGAATGCCAACACCGCATTGGGACCCGCCTCAATGCCCCCTTCAATCCGGCGGGTGAAGTGAACCCCCAGAAACGGAAATTGGGGATCCGGCACCGGGTAAATCAGATTTTTTACCAGATATTCCTTTTCCGGAATCAGCTTGTAATACTCTCCCCGGAAGGGGACAATCCGCAATCCCGGATCCACCCCGCACAGCTTGGCAATTCGGTCGGACTGCAAACCGGCACAATTGATTAAATTTCGGGTGTGAATCGCCCCTTTGGTTGTTTCCAGAATCAGCTCATCCTTTTTTTTCTGAAAACCGACCACCCGATGCCCTAATTTTACTTCCGCACCGTGCTGCTGGGCAATTTCAGCAAATTTCCGGGTCACCTGAATGTAATCGACAATCCCGGTCTGAGGAATCCAGAGTCCTTCCAGCCCCTCCACATGCGGTTCGTATTCTTTAATCTCTTCGCCTTTTAAGCGCTTCATACCAGTTAAACCGTTGGCGGTTCCCCGCTTTTCCAGCTCTTCCAGAATGGGGATCTGTTCCTGGCGCGTGGCAACCACCACTTTGCCGCATCGTTCGTAAGCGATGCCGTGCTCTTCACAAAACTGGTAAAGCAACTCCCGCCCCTGGGTACAGTTTTTCGCTTTCAACCCCCCGGGTTTGTAATACAAACCGGAATGAATCACTCCGCTGTTGTTTCCGGTCTGATGGGCCGCCAATTGCTCCTCTGCCTCCAGAATAACCAGCGAAATATTGTGTTTACGGGTTAAGGCCATGGCGGTAGCCGTTCCAACAATTCCTCCTCCGATGATTGCGACGTCATACATTTTGGAAGTCATTTCTGCTCACCAATTTTTGTTTTATTGTGAAATTATTAATTCTCAAATTTGCTCCCCTTCGAGCCATTCGTGAAGTCGGCCACAAAAGACTGTAAAAAATAAATGATCCCTGAAAAATTATCTTCAATTTAATTTAACAAAATTTAAACTTTTTCAAAAGACCAAAAAATAAATAGATAGGCAGAGAACAGAAAGCAACTGAATTTTTATTTTTTCGACCTGAAGAACGGGTGAGCATAAAAAAAGCCCGGATTTCTCGTCTCCGGGCTTGCATCATGGTAATTTAAGCACGATTTAATACTTACTCATCCTCGTGTTCCTGCATCCCTTCGAAGAACTGTTGAATGGTGGGAGGCACCAGATTCTGATTGACCAGTTTTTCCCGCAAGGCCACCATCATGTCAGCCGTGTCGATGTCCACCGGACAGCGGGTTTTACAGCGCTTGCACAGCACACAGGTGTACGCGTGCGGACTCACTTCCGCCAGGTCGTGTGCGGTGGTAAAGGCGTCCCACACCGTTCCGATTCCGCCAATGTACTGGTGTCCGTAATATCCGGCCGTCACTGCGTACACCGGACATTCGTACAGGCAGGCGCCACAGCGCAGGCAGTAGAGTGCCTGCCGGAAACTGGGATCGTTAGCCATCTCGCTGCGACCATTGTCAATGAAGACCACATGCAATTCCTTGGGTCCGTGAGCACCGTACGTGAGTACCTTCTCAATATCGCCGGTGAGGCTGGGGCCGGAAATCAGATTCACGTACCCGGGCATTTCGTAATCGGCGTACCGCCAGGTCACTTCCGCCACCATCATGGCCTCTTCCAGAGTTTCCACCACCTTTTCGATGCCCACCAGAGCAATGTGTACATCCGGCAGTCCGGTGGCTAAACGGATGTTCCCTTCATTTTCAATGATTACCATGGTGCCGGTCTCTGCCGCAATTACATTGGCTCCGCTAATCCCGACGTCGGCCGTAGTGAATTTTTCTCGCAGGAAGCGGCGCACCGCCGCTACCTCTTCCGAGACGTTAGACGGATCCACCTTCTCGCCAATGTACTTTTTGAGCAACTCAGCCACCTGTTCGCGAGGAATATTTACCGCCGGCGCCAACAGGTGCATGGGACGACTGTCCAGCAGCTGAATGATGAACTCTCCCAGATCGGTCTCGTACACCTCGTTTTCCAGCTTCTGAAGGTACTGGCGCAGATGGGTTTCCTCAGACGTGAGGCTTTTCCCCTTCACCACCGTCTTTCCGCTTCCCACAATTTTACCGATAATTTCGTTGGCTTCTTTAGCCGTTCTGGCAAAATAGGTTTTGGCGTGATTGCGCTCGAAGGATTCCCGCGCTTGCTCCACCAGCTTTTCCCAGTTGGCAATCGATTTCTCCTTAATCTCACGAACTTTTTTGGCCTTCTCAATTGTCTTGGGAAACCGACGCAGGGCATTGGCCGAAAGTGTGCGGTAGGAATGAATCGCCCGATCCATGGCAATGCGCACACTGCGGGAATGCGCCCCTTTATCGATCAAATCCTTCAAATAGGTTTCATACACTTGATTCACATCCATTCTTAAGCCCTCCATACCATATTAATAATGTCGGTGAAAAAGTACGCCTTCAGGGGAAAATTCCCTTTCATGATGCCCATTCGAATTCCGAAGAGGGCATTGGCACAATCGGTGGTGATGGCATCCGCTTCCAATGGCATCACATCTTTTTGCACAAAATTCATTTCCACTTCTTCCGCCAGCTCCGGAATGGTAATATTTAACCAGCTGCCGGGACA
The DNA here is from genome assembly GCA_024276455.1 of Calditrichota bacterium. Taxonomy (GTDB): domain Bacteria; phylum Calditrichota; class Calditrichia; order RBG-13-44-9; family RBG-13-44-9; genus JAJRXE01. The sequence continues at coordinate 8,968 of JAJRXE010000279.1, read as the reverse complement.
GGTGCTCCAATCCGCCGCCGTAGTACCTTCGATGCCCACCGAAGGATGCGGCAAATCCAGCAGGGTAAGACCGGGAATTTTTCCGAGCAACTCCCGGGGCTCTTTGTAAATCCCCATTTTGCGCCCCACCGTACATCCGTCGTGCAACACCAGTTTCAGGGGCAACGGTTCGAATTTCACATCCTCGTTCATTAGAATCTTGTGAAAGAACTGGGTTACATTGTAAAACGGGAAGGGAAGCTTTAACCCGAATTCGTCCGGGTAAGTGGTCTCCCACATATACTGCGAAGCCCCGTAGGGGGTCACCACCGCCTCCACATCCAGATCTTTCACCATTTCGTAAAACTGAATGGCCTCTTTCCGGGCCTCTTCCTTGTAGCCAAAAGTGTAGAGCCCTTCCACACAATGCTTTTCCAGGGGCGGTACCACATATTCGACCCCGGCTTTGGCAAACAATTCCCGGATGCCTTCGTCCACCTCCGCCATTTGCTGGTACTGCAAATTAGAGGATCCGTAATAAAGCACTTTTTTCATAATCAAACTCCATACTTAGAAATACTTTTCACATTATCATCCAATATTAAATTACCATATAATCATATGATGGTTTATTTAAAAACTTTTCTCCCCCTTTTGCAAGTATTTTTTATTTTTCTCTTTCTTCTTAGGAATCAATCTCAATAAAAGCGATAATGTTAAAAATTTCATAAAAATTTTAGTAGGACAAACATCCTGTTTGTCCGTACGGGTCAAGCTGGGAGCTTGACCTACTTCTTGTGCGGTCTGGCCGGGAGGAAGTCTACCGGGTAGGACGGACATCCTGTTTGTCCACATATCGGTCAAGCTGGGAGCTTGACCTCCTTTTGGTCTGCTTCACTTGGTTTAGTTGGAGGAAAGTGTTTGTTTGTAAAAAACTGGATTCGCCCTTTGTGTCTTTGCGTCTTTGTAAGAGTATCGATCCTACAACGGTTCCACAAAAAGGGTTTTGATGCGTTCCGGTACCACAGCTCCGGGCGCTGCGCCGCGGGGTTTGCGCACGTATCGCACCTGCGTCACCATTACCGGCACGTAGCTGCTGTGGCGGGCGGTGCTGTGGCAGGCCGCCAGACGGGCAGCGTATTCCAGTACCGCCCGGGGTGGATTCTGTCCCTTCCCCTGCTGCCTGACCACCACGTGCGAGCCGCTGGCTCCCTGAGCGTGGAGCCACCAGTCCAGTTTGTGCGCCCAACGAAAGGTCATTTCGTCATTGGAACGGGCGTTTTTCCCCACCCAGATTTCCCATCCCTCGTACCAGTAGCGCTTGAACGGGCGACTGACCTCTGTTAACTGCTCCTCCGCCGTCTGCAGCACATGAATCTCTTTCAGCCGTTTTTCGATTTTCTGAAGCGCCCGAAACTGTTTAGCCGTCTCCAGCTGTTGCCGCATTTCTTTCAATTCCTGCAACTGGGCGGACAACTGTTTTTTCCGCTCCTGAAGCTGTTTTTGTCGGCGCGCGGTCTCTTTAGCCCGCTGGAAATAATGCTGGGCGTTTTCCTGAATACTCAGGCGGGGATTCACCCGCACCTTAATTTTCCGCATCCCGGGATCGTAGTAATCCACCACCTCCACTTCCTCAACTCCCGAGGGCAACTGCCTGGCTTGAGCCAGCAGCAATTCTCCGATCCGCTGCAAATAAGCCCGGCGATCTGCTTCGTCCGGCAAATTCTCTAACTGTTTCAGAACGTGCTCCAATTGCCCGATTTTGCTCGCCAGCGCGGCCGTGAGTTTGTCCTTTTGCCGGTAAAACCGTTCCAGCTTGAGGCGCCGAAAAATGAACCCTGCCAGCGCCTCATTAACGGAGGAAAACGTTTCTTCCCGCAGATGAGCAAAATAGCTCAGCGCGGTGAGGGCAAAGACCTCCGGAAAGTCTTCCCGGAAATATATTCGCGGGGCATCGTAGCGGCAATTTTGCAACAACTCCCGGACCAACAGAAGAAGCCGCTCGATTTGCTCCCCCCCCAGGTCGCCCACCGACCGCTTTCCATTCACCTCCAGACGGTGGCAAACTTCCTGCACCAGCACCGGGGTAAGAAATAAAAAGCGACGCTTCAGAACGAATTCCAGCGGCGCGTCGGGATTTTCCCGGAATGTCTCCCGGAATTTTTCCGCGGTCACTTTCAGGGGATTCAAGGCCGGGGAAGACTTCAATTGAAACACCTTTCCGGCATGTTTCTTCCCGTGTTTAAAGGCATTGAGAATGCGTTTCCTCTCATCCACCAGGAAGAAGTTGGCGTGATTGCGAAAAAGCTGCAGTAAATACGTTTCCGGGGAAGCAGCGAATTCCAGGAGAATAATCCGTTCGTCCTCCAGGATGCGAATCCGTTCAATTTGCCGGTGGAGCAATTCCGGCAACACATCGGTGGAAAGGCGGGCCCGCCGGGTGGGTGGTCGCACCAGAGCGTAGGGGTAACGGGGATCGGCGGAGAGCACCAGTTGTTTTAAGTGCCCATCCGGTGTTTCAATCTGCAGGATTTGCTCGTTCTTTGCCTGAGTGTAACTGCTGCGAATAATGCCACCGCGCAGCGTTTCATCCAGAAAACGAGCCTGCCGCCACAATGTAAAATAATGCAATTCCATTTCGCACCTCACCCAAAATTACACCGCCGGGGATTTGATTCAAACGAAAAACAAAATTTTGAAATGCGCAGAGGATTTCGTAAATTCCTTCCAACGAAGAACGAAAGACCGAGGTTCCGATGAATCCTTTGCGCAGCATGACCGGTTTTGCGACCGCCCAGACTACCTTTCGGGAAAGTGACCTGGTGTGCGAAATCCGCAGTCTCAATTCCCGCTACCTGGAAATTAATGTAAAACTCCCCCGGCTGTTAGCCGACCTGGAACAAAGTATCAAAGAAAAAATTCGCCAGAAGATTGAACGGGGCAAGATTTTCTACACGCTCAGTTTTACCACTCCTACGGCGGAGTTGCAGAATTTCCGCATCGATCCGGTAACGGTGCAAACCTACAAGAATTTGCTGGAACAAATCCGGGAAGCCGCCGGACTGGACTCCCCGGTACAACTGGATCACCTACTTTTCTTTAAGGACATTATTACTTACGAAGAAGACAAATCGGTGGACGAGGAACTGGTAAACACCATTTACCAGTTGACCGACCAGACCCTGGAATTGCTGAACGAAATGCGTGCCCAGGAAGGGAGCAACCTCCTGAAGGATCTGGAAGAACGTCTTGGTCGGATTGAACAGCTTACCGAAGAAGTGGCGCGAATGGGTAAGGACAATCCTCGTCAGGAATTCGAGCGACTCTACCAGCGCCTCCTCTCCCTATTGGAAGAGGAAAAGATTGATCGTAGTCGGCTGGAGCAGGAATTGGCGATCATCTCCGACCGGGTGGACATTACCGAAGAAACGGTTCGGATGAGCAGCCACCTGCAGCTGTTTCGAAAAAGTTTACAGGCCGGTTCCCCCATTGGAAAGAAATTGAACTTTCTGCTCCAGGAAATGCACCGCGAGGCAAATACCATGGCGAACAAAACCACCATGGTGGAGATTTCCCATCGGGTGGTTATTATTAAAGAAGAAATCGAGAAAATGCGGGAGCAGATACAGAATATCGAGTAAACCAGGTGTGAACAGGAGAAATGATTCTTAATTGGATTTGAATGATTGGCAGGGGTGGGTTTCGAAACCGGAAGCTCGAAACTTGAAATTGGAAACTGGAATTCCGGAACCAGTAACTGAATTTTCGCCAAATGCTCTTATAGCTTCTGCTTTATGCCCTGTAACGTTTTTTGAGGAAATAAAATATGATCGAAGGGTTATTGAACATCGGTTTTGGCAATGTGGTGGTGAAGAATCGCATCATTGCCATCATTCAACCGGATTCGCTTCCCATTAAAAAATTGAAGAAAGCGAAAGAAGCCAACAATCAGGTCATCGACGCCACTTCCGGGAAGCGCACCCGCGCCATTATTGTCACCGACAGCGACCACTACATTCTGTCGGCTATTTCGGTAGATACGCTAATGGCCCGTTTTAACCAAACAGGAGAATAGAATCGTGACCAAGCAAACTCGACCTCCCCAACTGGTGGTACTCTCCGCCCCTTCCGGGGCCGGGAAAACTACCATTGCCCGAATGTTAGCGGAACGAAATCCCGACTTCCGAATCTCTATTTCCGCTACCACCCGCAAACCGCGCTTTAACGAGCAAGACGGAGTGGACTACCATTTTATTTCCGAGAAAGAATTCCAGGAACGCATTCGCAAGGGGGATTTTTTAGAGTACGAACGGGTTCACGGTTACTACTACGGCACCCTGAAATCCGCTGTGGAAGAACTGCTCCGGCAGGGCTACACGGTGATTTTCGACATCGACGTGAACGGGGCGCTGAACATCAAAAAGCATTTCCCCAATGCCATCCTCATTTTCATCCGCCCCCCTTCACTGGAAGAACTAAAGCGCCGACTGCGCAAACGTCAGACCGACGATCCGGAGGAAATTGAAAAGCGTTTAAAACGGTTGCCGGAAGAGTACGCCAAAGCAGTGTTTTTCGATTACGACGTAATCAACAACGATCTGGAAGAAACCGTGGACAAAATCACCCACATTATTCGCCATCACCAGGAACAGGAGAGCCATGTTTCCCAGCAATCGCTTTAAAAACAAGCGTCTTCTGGTGGGAATTACCGGGGGGATTGCCGCTTACAAAATCACCGAGCTGGTGCGTTTTCTGGTTACCGAAGGCGCCCAGGTGCAGGTGGTGATGACCGCGGCAGCGGAACAGTTTATTACCCGAACCACCATGGAGACCCTGTCGCAGCATCCGGTGGCCAGCGAAATGTTTCCCCAGAACCGGTTTGCCGGAACCCATCACATTCACCTGGCAGACCAGATGGATGCCGCCATCATTGCGCCGGCCACTTACAATATGATTGGCAAGATTCACGCCGGTGTAGCGGACGATTTGCTTACCACCATTGTGGCCGCCCTGCAATGTCCGGTTGTTCTGGCACCCGCCATGAATGTGCATATGTGGGAGAATCCCATTCTGCAGCGAAATTTGAACGAGCTGCGGCAGCTGGGCTACCTGATCTGCGAACCGGAGGAGGGTTTCCTGGCAGAAGGTTACCATGGCAAAGGGCGACTGGCTCGACTGGAATACCTGCTCCAATACCTTTACAAAGCGCTTCATCCTCAGCGGGACAGTTTGAAAGGCAAAAAGGTGCTGGTTACCGCCGGACGAACCGAAGAGCCGCTGGATCCGGTACGCATGCTCACCAACCGTTCCTCCGGCAAAATGGGATATGCCCTGGCCTGGGAGGCATTTGCCCGCGGAGCCGACGTAACCCTGGTACATGGCCCCACCGACCTGCCCGCACCCATGGAAGTGAATGACATTCCGGTAAACACGGCGGAAGAAATGTTTCAGGCAGTGCGGGAACAGTTCTCTGACAGCGATATTTACCTGAGTGCCGCCGCCATAGCCGATTTCACCCCCCAGGCTGTTTCCGATAAAAAAATCAAAAAGCGCGAGGGTGAATTTCACCTGCCGCTCAAGCGCACCACCGATGTGTTACAATACGTGGGCGAAAACAAACGGAGCGACCAGGTGCTGGTGGGCTTTGCGGTGGAAACCGACCAAACTCTGGAAAACGCTCGCAAGAAACTGGAACGCAAAAATCTGGATATGGTGGTTCTCAACAATCCGCTGGAAGCAGGCTCCGGCTTCCGGCAGGACACCAACAAAGCGACTCTGATTCACCGCAACGGCGAGATTAAAGAGCTGGCTCTGATGCCCAAACTGGACGTGGCGTACGAGATTTTCGAATTCCTTAAACAACACTTGAAATCAAAGCACTAAGATGGATTCCAACGACCTGGAAAAACTGATTCGTTTTCTGCATTTTTACCGCGATGTGTACGGCGACACGCTGACGCTGGACTCGGAGCGAATTCGGCAGCTGGCGGCGGAATGGCCGGACCTGCAGACGGTTCGTTCGACCGCACCACCGGAAGCGCCCTCTCCAAAACCACAACCCAAACCCTACAGAAAGGAAACCGCTCGACCGATGACTGCAAAACCCGAACTTGGCTTTCCGGCAGATTCTCCTCTGGGAAAATTTTACCAGGAAATAAAAGACTGCACCAAATGTTCCCTGGGACACACCCGGACCCATTTTGTCTTTGGTGTAGGGAACCCAAATGCCGATCTCATGTTTATTGGCGAAGCTCCCGGCCGCGACGAAGATTTACAGGGGATTCCCTTTGTGGGTCGGGCCGGACAGTTGCTTAACAAGCTGCTGGCACACGTGCATTTGAAACGTGAAGACGTCTTCATTGCGAACATTCTGAAATGCCGACCGCCCAACAATCGCGATCCCTTACCGGAAGAGGTCGCCGCCTGCATTCCCTATCTGTACAAACAGATCGAAATGATTCAACCGAAGGTAATGGTGGCGCTGGGACGGGTGGCGGCGCAAAATCTGCTCCGCACCAAGGCACCGCTTTCTCAAATGCGGGAACGGGTGTGGGAATACCGGGGCACTCCGATGGTGGTTACTTACCATCCGGCAGCCGTATTGCGCAACATGCGCCTGCTGGACACCGCCATTCAGGATTTTAAATTCATTGTATCCATCATGGAAAAGGAAAGAACCAAAGAAAGGGAAGTAGAGGAGTAAACCATGGCCAGGAAGAAAAAGAAAGACGTCATCGACATAACGGAAGACGTACTGGAGAAGGGAGCCCGGGTTCCGCCGCAGGCGCTGGAGGTGGAAAAATCGGTGCTGGGCGCCATGCTGCTGGACCGCCAGGCTGTCGGTACCGCCATCGAAACCATTGACGAAACCGTTTTTTACCGGGAAGCCCACAAGAAAATATTTCTGGCCATGCAGGCGCTCTTCGACAAGAACGAGCCCATCGACGTGATTACCCTAACCGAGGAATTGAAGCGCCGGAACGAACTGGAAGATATCGGAGGCTCGTACTACCTGGCAGAACTGGCTGCCATGGTACCTTCGGCCGCCAATATCGAGTACCATCTGAAAATTATTCGCGACAAAGCCCTGCTTCGGCAGCTCATCATGGTTTGCAGTGCGGTCATTCACACCGCCTACGAGGAAGGTGAGGACGCGGAGAAAATTCTGGACGCCGCCGAGAGCGAAGTGCTCAGCATTTCGCAAACTCACCGGCAGAAAGGATACGAATGGATCAAACCGCTGATTACAGACACCATTCACGAACTGGAACACCTTCATCAGAGTGCCCACCAGGGCATCATCGGAGTACCTTCCGGATTCACCGAGCTGGACAACATTACGGCGGGATTTCAGAAATCCGACCTGATCATTCTGGCCGGGCGTCCCTCCATGGGAAAGACGGCTTTTGCCCTCAATCTGGCCCGCAACGCTGCGGTGGACCATAAAATTCCGGTGGGATTCTTCAGTCTGGAAATGAGCAACCAGCAATTGGTGCAACGGTTATTGTGCCTGGAAGCAGAGATTGATTCCCAGCGCTTGCGCACCGGCCGGCTCACCAGCGAGGAGTGGCCCAAACTTTCCCGGCGCATCGGTCGTCTGGTGGACGCCCCCATTTACATTGACGACACCCCTTCGCTGGACGTGCTCAAGTTGCGCGCCCGGGCCCGACGCATGGTGGCAGAGCGCAAGGTGGGAATGATTATTGTGGATTACCTGCAGCTCATGGAAGGTCCCAGGGGTATGGAAAGCCGCCAGCAAGAGATTTCCGCCATTTCGCGCTCCCTGAAAACCCTGGCCAAGGAGTTGGAAATTCCGGTTATTGCCCTTTCGCAGCTTTCCCGGGCGGTGGAATCGCGCACCGACCGACGTCCCACCCTGGCAGACCTGCGAGAATCCGGTGCCATCGAACAGGACGCCGACGTGGTTATGTTTGTGTACCGCCCGGAAGCCTACGGCATCCCCAATTTCGACGATGACGACAAGACCCCCAGCGAAAACATGGTAGAAATCATCATCGGGAAGCACCGCAACGGACCAATTGGCAGTGTAAAGTTAGTATTTTTGAAGCACTACGGGAAGTTCGCCAACTACGCCCGGGCCATTGAACCGGATATGATTACCCAGGATGTGGAGTTCTAATTCCAGCCGGCAGAAAAATGAAAAAGCTATTGACATTCAAGGGGGAGACTATTATATTTTTGCCGCTTTTGAGCGATTGACAAGGGGGAACCAAACGAAGAAAGAAACGTTTTCAAATAAATATTCCGGCGTAGCTCAACGGTAGAGCGGGTGGCTGTTAACCACTAGGTTGGGGGTTCAAATCCCTCCGCCGGAGCCCGGACGAAGCCTCAGGGAAGAATCTCTCTGAGGCTTTTTCTTTTTTAGAGAGTGGGTTTCAAAATCTGTGGTTTTCCCTGATGAAATACGATCTCTACATCCTTTACTCCACAAAAATCGATCGGTACTACATCGGTAGTTCTCATGATGCCTTAGAACGCTTGATCTCTCACAACCATTATCCCAAAGGGTGGACAAAACGGGGTGTCCCCTGGAAACTGGTGTTCAAAAAACGCTTTCCTAACAAAGAAACGGCTCGGCGGTGGGAACGTTTTCTTAAAGCCAAGAAAAGTCGAAAAGTAATCGAGAAAATCATCTCCGGCGAATTCGATTGGAAAATGTAGCGGGTGGCTGTTATCCCGCCCCGGCGGGATGGGGGTTCAAATCCCTCCGCCGGAGCCCGGACGAAGCCTCAGGGAAGAATCTCTCTGAGGCTTTTTCTAATTTTATTATACTCAAAGCAGCGCTCTCTCAAAGTTTAGTTCGGGATTTGTAACTCGCAATTTATTTGAGATTTGGAATTTTTAAATCCTGTTTTCTCGGTAAAAGCCCAACCCCGAAGAGGGTGTACAGGGAAAGCCCGAGACAAAACCCCAGGAAACAAAATCACCAGACAAATATCAAAGCACCCTGAAGTGATGCTATTAACCT
>JAJRXE010000278.1 GCA_024276455.1 Calditrichota bacterium | reverse complement strand
TCGGTGGTGTCGTAGGCGTACAGGAGATCGTACACCGCTTTCGCCCACAGGCTCATTCCAATGTTTATTTTACCAGAATCGTACATCTGGGAAATCCGTTTAAACAGTTAGGGAGAGAGTGCCCGCGAAAGCACCTCGCGATTAATATTGAATTCATAACGGGCGGTGGCTTTCATGCTTTTGTAATCGATGCTCAGCGCCTGAGGTTTGTCCAGCTCTCGTTTGCCCAGCAAGGGAATTTCTTGCACAGTAGTCAGTTGCTCCCACCTGCTCTTATTGGCTAGTAGAGTCTCGAACAGCGTCCCGACCACCTGCGTAAACATGGGTCCTAACTTTGGCGCGCTTGGTTTGTGGATTTTAGCGCCCAGACCAACCTGGCAAACTTTAAAATCACCCAACAGGGCGTGAAGGGTCATAAAAATATCGACCCCGTACTGGCGGGTGGTTTTGTGCCAGGGTTGTTTTAGGTAATAACGAGCCAGGCGAGCCGACACGGCGAAATCGCCGCCGATGGGCTGGCGAATATCCTTACCCAGTAAACCGTAGATCAAAGGATAGCAAATATTGTTGGTGATGGTGCCGTCGTATTCATTCCGGGAATACAACGGCGTCACAAAGTCGTATCCCTCATTTAAAATGGGGTAGGCAAGGTCCCGGATCCATTCCGGGGTGATGCTCATTAAATCCGCATCCACCACAATAATGGCTTTGGCATTTAATTGAACCGCCGTATGGAAAAGGTTGTAGAAATTGTTCCCTTTCCCTTTCACTCCCGGGGGAGTAGAAATGTAAATTTTGGGTACCGTGTTCACAGAATTTAAAAAAACCCGGCGAGTGTCATCCGGCGAGTTGTTGTCCACGTTGATGATAACGCTACGGAATTCGGGATAATATTTTCTCAACCCTTCATTGCTCTTTTCCACCACATTGGCGATGTTGTCCGCTTCATTATACGATGGAATTCCAACAATGAGATCAGCTGATTCGACGTTGTAAGGGTTGATCTTTTCCATCCGGTTTCTCCTTTTTCCTTTTTCATTCCCTCTGTTCATATTAACTGCATTAATTGTGCCAACTCTTTTCTCCATAGCTAAATCTATATTATTGTTTGTTTTCCTTAAATATTATCCCATTTGTAATTGTCTAAGAATAAGACAGTGCCGAAAAAACAGCCATTAGGTGTTCAAATCTCCACCTGTTTTTTCGCATTTTTGGTAAAACATTTAACAGAAAAGAGAATGAGTTTTATGGGTAGTTTTGATTGGTCTATCTGAAATACTGCCATTAAATCCATTGCAAACTTTTCTGAAAATTAAAAACCACGAAACTTTCTTCGAATTCCAGCGAATATTAAATGTGTAGGTAAATTAGCTTCCTCCTACACACCCTAAATATCCCTGAGCCGGGAAAGGATTTCCCGGCTCATTTTTTATTGCTTTTTTGATAGGATAAAACGATTCATATTACAGCGAAGTTCCATAAATCCGGTAGATTTTGTAGGGGTCTCCGCCTAATAATCGGGCAGCGCGATTCATCAAATCGTTATCTTCTAAAATCCAGGACATTTCGGCATCCACATATCCGGCTTTGGTTCCCCGTTGAAACGTTTCCAGATAAAAGAGTCCCCCAATACCGGAGTGCTGTAACTCCTGCACTACACCGAGGGTAATGACGCGGAGGCTTTTAATTTTTTTGCGTTCACGCAGGAAGGTAATCCAGCCGGTAGGAAAGAGGCGGCCATTTTTTATTTTAGCGAACACTTTGTTGTAGTCGGGAAGGGCCAGTGAAAAGCCCACCGGTTTGCCTTCGATTTCCGCAATTAACACCAGGCGGGGATCGATAATCTTTCTAAAATCGTCCGCAATAAAATCGAATTCTTCCGGAGTCATGGGAACGAATCCCCAGTTTTTGGCCCAGGCGTTGTTGTAAACGTAACGGATTCTTTCCAGTTCGGCATCGAAATCTTTTAAATTAACCGCCCGAAGCTTCACGTTGAATTTTTTACGGATCGCTTCGGTTACCCGAAGGAGTTTATCACTGATGACAATCGTGTCTTTGTGTATGTAATAGGCATACACATCTTTTGCTTTTTCGTATTTTAATTTTTCCATAATCTCTTTGTAATAGGGCGGATTGTGGGTCATCATAAAAAAGGGCGGCGTATCGAATCCTTCGATCAGAAACCCTATTTCGTCGTTGGTCGAAGGGTTCATGGGACCAATCATGGCATCTTTACCCTTATCTCGGAGCCAGTCTTTGGCGGTGTCCAGCAGTGCCTCAAAAATGTTTGTGTCGTTAATCCCTTCCAAAAAACCGAAAAATCCAATATTATCCTGATGGAAATCGTTGTGCATCTGGTTGGTAATGGCGGCAATCCGGCCCACCACTTCGCCGTCTTGATAGGCCAAAAAGTATTCCGCTTCGGCGTGTTTGAAAAAAGGGTTCTTCTTTTTATTCAGAATTTTCAAACGATCCATGATTAATGGGGGGACCCAGTTGGGGTCGTTGGCATTAATTTTCCACACCAACTTAATGAATTGCATTAATTCTTTTCGGTTTTCGACAGGTTTAATAACGAGGCGGCTCATGGTTCTTCATCCTGTATTTAATTTTCGGGAAAAGTTCAATCCCTCTGCCTCGCCCGGAGGTCAGAGGGAAGGTTTACGACAATAGAGCCCCGGCAGGGAAGTTAAATAATCCCGATTTGTTTGCCCACTTTTTTGAATTTGTCCAGCACAATATCCAAATCGTTATCCGTATGGGTGGCCATAAAGGAGGTTCGCAACAGGGAACGATCCGGAGGTACCGCGGGGCTGATGACCGGATTGGTGTAAACGCCTTCCTCGAAGAGCATCCGCCAGAATTGGAAGGTTTTCATGTCGTTTCCAATAACGATGGGTACGATGGGCGTTTCCGATTCGCCGGTATTGAAACCCAACGCCTTAAATTCGTGGCGCATTTTCTCGCCGGTTCGTTGAAGTTTGCGAACGATTTCCGGCTCATTTTTAATGATTTCCAGCGATTTTTTTACTGCGGCAATGTTGGCAGGTGGCATGCTGGCGCTAAATATTAGCGGACGGGCGAAATGCTTAATGTAGTGAATGACCTCCGCTTTGCCGGCAATGAAGCCGCCCAGGGAGGCGAAAGATTTACTGAAAGTGCACATGATTAGATCCACTTCGTCCCAGATGTCGAAGTGCTCCTGGGTACCCCTACCGGTGGCTCCCATGACTCCTAATCCGTGGGCGTCGTCCACGTACAGTCTGGCCCGATATTCCCGGGCCAGCTCTACAACCTGAGGTAACTTCACCAGGTCGCCTTCCATGCTAAATACACCGTCCGTGATGATCATTTTCGGCGCATCGGGATCCACTTGCGAGAGCACGCGTTTCAGGTCTTCCATGTCGTTGTGGCGGAAACGCTTTAAGTTCATGCTTTTCTGGATACCAGCGGCCATGAATAAACCGTCGAAAATGCTGGCATGATTGGTTTTGTCGGTAATAATCACATCGTCTTTGGTTACCAGGGTGGAAATCGCACCCAGATTGGTTTGATACCCGGTGCTGAAACACAAAGCGGCTTCTTTGTGCACAAAATCAGCCAGTTCGTGTTCCAGCTCTTCATGTAATTCCAGGGTTCCGTTCAAGAAGCGAGAGCCGGAACAGCTGGTTCCGTATTTTTCAATGGCTTTTATGGCAGCTTCCTGAACCCGGGGATCCTGAGTGAGCCCCAGGTAGTTGTTGGAGCCAATCATGATGATTTCTCTTCCATCCATTACGACCCGGGGACCGTGATTATCCCGGATAGGTTTAAAATAGGGATAAATTCCTTGTTCAATGGCTTCTTTTGCGCGAGTGAATTTCATGCACTTATCAAATATGTCCAAAACACATCCTCCTCCATTTTAGGCCAAAAAGAAATGTAATAAGCGAAAACAAATAATACAGCAACTTTTTTAAGAATTATCCTAAAAGTCCTTTTAGAAGCTCGTAGCTCGAGGTTCCCCGTCCCATCGTGTAAATGTGGATCCCCTGAACTCCGAAATCGATTAACTGCTCACACAGTTTGACAACGTGATCGATGGCCACCTTGCGGACTTCGTTGGGTGTTTTGGCCGCTTCCATTTTTTCCACCAGCTTTGCCGGAAAAGAAATGTGAAAATCGCGCGGCAGGACGGAAAGCTGGCGTAACGAGGTGATGGGTTTGATTCCCGGCAGTATTGGGACCGTAATGCCAATTTCCCGGGCTCGCTCACAAAAGTTTTTAAAAATCTCGAAATCGAAGAACATTTGGGTGATGATGTAGTGAGCCCCCTGGTCCACTTTGTACTTTAGATTCAACAGGTCTTTCTCGAAATTGGGCGCTTCATAATGTTTTTCGGGATAACCGGCCACCCCGATGCAAAAATTGGTCGGTTGAGCATTCTCCAGCTCTTCCAGGTAAATACCGTGATTCATGTTCACAATCTGTTTTACCAGTTCGCTGGCATGGCGGTGCCCATCCCGCTCGGGAATAAACTCGCGCTGTCCCGGTGGGGGATCGCCACGAACCGCAAAAATATTCTCTATTCCCAGGTAGTGCAGGTCTATTAAAGCATCCTCGGTTTCGTACTTGCTGAATCCGCCGCATATGAAGTGGGGAACGGTTTCGATACGGTAACGGTTCATAATGGCGGCGCAAATGCCCACTGTTCCGGGTTTCTTTCGTTTGGGAATCCGGTAGATCACCCCGTTCTTTTCTTCGTACACCACCTGGGGTTGATGGTAGGTTACGTTAATAAAGGCCGGTTCAAAGGGAATTAAGGTGTCGATGACCCGATAAATATCTTCGATGCTTTGCCCTTTATTAGGGGGAGTGATTTCCAGAGAAATGATCGGTTTCTTGGAATTTTTAATCGCTTCAATTACTTGCATTGTCTCATTACATTCCTTATTGATTAAAAAGGTGATAAAAATAATAAAATATTTCTGATTAGTAAAGTCATTTATCTGGATTGTTGAAAAAATATCCGCGAAAAGGAAGTTGGAGAGGGTTCGGAGTAAAGAAAAGAGCTTTAAACATTTTTACACGGATTGGGACTTTGAAAAAAAATAATCACAAAAATTATTCAGTTTGTTTTCGTAAAAAATTATTATGAAATTTGTTTGATTTCAAGAGGTGATTCTCGCGTATGGCCAGGGTATTTTTAACCGGTGCAACAGGTTTTGTGGGCAGTTTTGTAGCCCAACAGTTGGTAGAACAGCAGCATGAAGTGACCTGTCTGGTTCGTGCTACCAGCAATTTGCGCTGGATTCAGGATTTGCCGGTGAGACTGGTGCGGGGCTCGCTATTCCAGCCGGAAACGTACCGGGAACCTTTGCAGGAGGCCGAATACGTATTTCATGTGGCCGGGGTAACCAAAGGGTTGCGGGTGCAGGATTTTTACCGGGGGAATGTGGAGACCACCCGGTATTTGTTGCAAACAATCGTTGAAACGGGTATTCCGTTGCGGCGTTTTTTGCTGGTAAGCAGCCAGGCGGCGGTGGGGCCCAGCCCTTCGCGCGAACTTGTTGACGAAGCATATCCCTGCCGTCCGATTACCGATTACGGGCGAAGTAAACTGGAGGCGGAGAAATTGGTTCGCACCTACCAGGACAGGGTGCCCGTCACCATTGTACGACCGCCGGCGGTTTATGGACCCCGCGACACCGATATCCTGAATTTTTTCAAGAATTTGAAAGCCGGCTTTAACCTGACGGTAGGAAAAGTGGACCAGTGGTTGAGCCTGGTGTACGTGGAAGACCTGGCCCGCGGGATTTTACAGGCGGGTTTTGCAGAAAATTCCTCGGGAAGAACTTATTTTCTGTGTGAGGATCGGGCCTATTTCTGGTCTCAAGTTTCCCGGGTGGCAACCGATATATTGGGTAAGTCTGTTCGAACGATCCATGTGCCCTATGGCGTGGCTTATCTGGTTGCAAGCATTCTGGAACTGGTCGGGAAAATTAGTAAGAGACCGACCATTCTCAATCGGCAGAAAATGAAAGAAATCCGCCAGCCTTACTGGGGAATTTCCAATCTGCGGGCCCGGAAGGAACTGGGTTATCGGACCAATTTCCCCTTGGAAGAAGGAATCCGGCGTACCATTGAATGGTATGGGAAAATGGGCTGGTTGTAGGTGTCTGTGTGGGAAGGTAAAAAGGAGAATACTATGCCGTTAACACCCGAGGAAGAGAAAAAATTACGCGAAGAGGTTCGGCGAAAACTGGAGGAGCGGGAAAAGAAGTACCGCACTTTGAAAGAGCAGGAAGAAGCCCAGCGGCGTCGGCAATTGGAAGAACGCCTGCGTTTGAAAATCAAAGAGGAGGAATAGGAAAAGTTTTACACCGAGCGGGGTTACGTGAAATACATTAATCGGCACGGAGAAACCGAATGGATTACCCCCGAAGAAGCCGAAAAACGAAAAACCCGGCGCCGGATGAAGAAATCCTCTTCCCATCGCAGCGAAAAATCCCGCACCATTCAGAATACCCTTATCAATGGGGGATTAATTATTTTTCTCATTGTTATTTTTTTGGTGGTGTACAAATTTAATTTTCCCACCGGGAAGAAATTCGGGCAATTGGTGGTTTCCACCGACCTGGCCGGGGCCCATATTTATTTGAACGGAACATTGCTGAATACCTTTACCCCGGACACGTTGCGGAAAGTTCCGGTAGGCCGTCACACGGTGGTGGTATTTAAAGAGGGGTTTTATGCCCTACCGCCGGTGCAGGTAGTGACCATCCGTAATCGGGAAACCAGCCAGCTTCGATTTACTCTGAAGGGAATTGCCCACCTGTCCGCCGTGAAACTTGAAACCAATTTGCCCCGCTACCGGGTGTTCGTCGATGGCATTCCTTACAACACCGAAAGCGGTCTGATTTCCCTGCCCGTTGGTTACCACACGATAATCGCTTTCAAGAAAGGATTTTTAACCGAGCCGGTTTATCGACGGGTGTTGGTGGAAGAGGGAGATACCGTGCAGGTCCGTTTTAATTTTATTAAAAACACTCAGTTAAGTTACTTCCGGGTCAGCAGCAATTTGATGGACGGCGCCGTGTATCTGGATGATCAGTTCAGCGGTTACCTGGCCCGGGGAGATTTAATTCCGGTGCCTGCCGGAACCTACGAGGTTCGGGTGCGGAAAAACGGGTTTCAATGTCAGCCGGACAGCCAGTTCGTGAATATTCTGCCGGGAGAAACTCAGAACCTGATTTTTTATTTGCGACCGGACACCACCCGTAATCTGGTGGAGTTTCGGGTGAATCCGCCCGGCGTCACGGTAGTGGTGGACGGAGAGTACACCGATTGGGTGGCCCCGCTGGTTCGCATTCCCCTCTCCACCGGAACCCATTTTGTGAATTTCATGCGGGGGGAGCGCCAGATTCTTCCGGTTGACCGGTTGATTTATGTGTCGCCAAAAGTGGAAAAGGTGTTCCGTTTTTAAATCGCGGCAAGGATCGGGAGTTAAACGGTGGAGGACGAACGCCCGGACGGTGCGGGAAAGGTTGAGGAAATAAAATTGTGGGAAGCGACAGACTGGAATGGAATTATTTAACCTGCGTTTAAAAGAGCCGCAAAAGTTATTTTGTGATTATTTGTACCGCTTCGAGCGCGTGGAACCCTTTTTTGCCTGCCATTTTACGGGAGATTGGGAGCGATGTCTGGAAGTGCGCGGATCGGGGGATTATCCCCGCTCGGCCCTTGTCGAAATTCTGCGGGAACAGAATCGGGGCTGGGAGGCTCCAGAAAAGGTTCTCCGGCATCTTGAGAGGTTGTCCGAGACGAACACGCTGGCAGTGGTTACCGGTCAGCAGGCCGGATTATTCGGCGGCCCCCTTTACACCTTTTACAAAGCGCTGGGGGCGGTGAAGCTGGCGGCGTATTTACAACAGCGCTACCGGCAATGGCAATTCGTACCGCTTTTCTGGATGGAAGTTAACGATAGCGACTACCGCGAAATCAATCATTGCCATCTGATTGATTTACAAAATCGCCTGGTTACCCTGCAGTTGCCGGAAATGCCGGGCGACTATCGCTCGATTTATTTGCGCGAGCTGCCGCAGGAAGTCGAAGCGTTGCATCGGCAACTGGAAGAGATTACCTTTCCCAGCGAATTTAAACAACACATCTTGCAAACCCTGCAACACTACTACCGGCCCGGAGTGTCGCTGGCGGACGCATTTGCCCGCTGGTTGCTGTTTTTGCTGGGCGATCTGGGATTGGTTGTGTTGAATCCGGCCGATCCCCGGGTGGGAGAATTAGCTAAACCGCTTTTTCGGGCGGCGTTGCAGGAACGTGAAGCGGTCCAGGAACGGTTCAGGGAAATTAATCGGAAGATTCAGGAAAGGGGCTATCCGGTGCAGGTGAATCTGGAAGAAAACCAAACGCTGGTGTTTTACGAAACCGCGGACCAATCCCGTTGCCGGGTGGATTTTCAAGGCTCTTCCTTTCGGATTCGCCACCCCCGCGAGCCGTTTCATCTGGATTCCGAAGCGCTGTTCCGGGAACTGGAAACTTCTCCGCACAAGTTCTCGCCGAATGTGGCTTTGCGACCCATCCTGCAGGATTTTTTGCTTCCCACCGCCGCTTACGTAGCCGGTCCGGCCGAGGTGAATTACTTTGCCCAGTTAGGATCGCTGTACGAATTGCTGCAGGTAAGGCCGCCGGTAATTTACCCCCGACCGCGGTTAACGCTCATCGAAAAGAAAATTCAGCGGCTGGTGCACAAGTTTGGCATCGATTATGTGCGATTCTTCGAAGAACGGGAAAGTTTGGTGGAAAATTACCTGCGCCAACACACCGGGGCGGAAATCGAGCAGCGTTTTCAAAACCTGGAAGCTACCATGTTGCACTCCCTGCAGGAATTGAGCGAAGTACTGCTTGCAATCGATCCCAACTTACAAAAAGCCCTCGACAAGACCGCCGGCAGCATTCGCAATAGTCTGGACAAATTGCGGGGGCGAGTTAATCATTCCCTGGAGCAGCGGCTGCAAACCGAAGTTCAGCAGTTGCGACGGATTCAAACATATCTCTTTCCGCAGGGGAAATATCAGGAGCGGGTATTGAACATCCTGTATTTTTTGACCAAGTACGGAAAAGGGTTCATTCCCGAATTGTATTTTACCTTTTCGATTACCGATGTTCACCATCAACTGGTTTTAATTTAGCGGAGGCTCGCATTGTGATGCTCAGTCTGGAAGCGCGATTGAAATTGGCTCTGGAAGAAGATCTGGGTTCCGGAGATGTGACCACCGAAGCGATAGTTCCTCCGGAAGTAACGGGTCGGGCGGCAATCGTGGCCAAGCAGGAAGGCGTGGTCTGCGGTCTGGAAGTGGTCGATCGGGTCATGCGAGTGGTCGATCCCCACCTGCAGGTAACGTTGGTCAGCCGGGACGGCGATTGGGTTCAACCGGGCCTGGAATTGGCGCGTGTAAGCGGACTGCTGGCTTCCATATTAAGGGCCGAGAGGGTTTCCCTCAACCTCCTGGGGCATTTAAGCGGGATAGCCACCCTGACCCGGCAATTTGTGGAAGCGGTGCACGATACCGGTTGCACCATTCTGGACACTCGCAAAACCACCCCCTTGTGGCGCGATCTGGAAAAATATGCCGTCCGGGTGGGCGGGGGTAAGAATCACCGTCTGGGACTTTACGACATGTACCTGATTAAAGAGAATCACATTGCCGCCGCCGGTGGGATTTCGCCCGCTATTGAGCGGGCTCTGCAGCATCGTGCCGATCGGGGCAAGCCGTTGCTCATCGAGGTGGAAGTACGCAATCGGGAAGAGTTCCTGGAAGCAGCCCAATTCCCGGTGGATCGCATTCTCCTGGACAATATGACGGCGGAACAAGTTCGGGAAATTGTTCATTTAAATCAAAGTGGTATTGAGTTAGAAGTCTCCGGGGGAGTGGATTTGAAAAACATTCGAGCTTATGCAGAAACAGGAGTCTCCTTTATCTCCATCGGAAAAATAACCCATTCGGTTCCTGCGTTGGATGTTTCCATGTTGTTTGAAAAACAGAGTGGAGCCTGAGTCATTGATGGAAAAACAGTTCTTTTTAATACCGAGTATTCTGTTATTGATTCTGCTGATTGGCACCTCCGGGACGGTGCGGGGGCATGAATTTTCCCCGGAAGAATTTCAGAAAAAGTACTTGAAGAAAACCGGGTGGTTAGCCAATGGAGAGCCACGTTTGCTGTCCGGAAAGGATTTGCTGGGCTTTGAAGAAGACGCCATGGAATACATGCTGGAATATCAGATCGATTGGGGATTCCGAGCCCGCTACCTGGCGGGAAAAGACAGCGTCATCGTTGTGCTTTCTGTTCTTTGGGCACCCAATCAAATCATGGCGTTTGGTTTCTACGCGGTGGACAAATCTCCCTCTCTAAAATTTTACAAACTTGGATTCGAAGCGTACCAATCCGGTAATTTTATTCTCTGCTGGTATGGGCAGTACATCATTAAGGCGGAAAGCAGCGACAGTTTGAAAATTAGCGAGAAGTATTTGAAACAGGCCGTACGTACTGCTCAGAAGTTGCTTCCCAAGCAGAAACGGAGAACACCCATTCTGGACGCCTTACCGGAGAAAAATCGGGTGAAACATTCCGAGAAATTTTATTTGCGACGCTGGCTGGATCAGCCCTATTTTCGTAATATTTACTACGCGGACTACTACACGCCGCAGGGTTACTCCCGGATTTTTATCATCGACAACGGCACCACGGCGGCAGCGGACAGCAATTTCTGGAAATATTATGCTTTCCTTGAAAAACGCCAGCGAATTCTGGAAGAAGAACTGCGCATTGATACGGATTATTTTGTGGTGGACGAACCGCTGTGGGGCAGAACCATTCTGGCCAAAAAAAACCAGATTATTTACGGAATTCTGGATTACCGGGATATGAATTGGACCGAAGATCGGATGAAAGATGTGTTAGAAGCAGTGAAAAAGAAAAAGAGTGTTAAAGCGGGTTAAAACAACCTGGCACAATGCATTTCCTTTTTGCCGTTTCTTCCCCCTAATATTGAGGGGCTATTCCCCGGAACAGCCCAGCACCTCGTTAATTACCCGGTTCAACGTATTGAACGTAAAGGGCTTGTTAATGCGCCCGGCAAACCCGAATTGATCGAAG
>JAJRXE010000277.1 GCA_024276455.1 Calditrichota bacterium | reverse complement strand
TATTCGGCCTCAGAAAATTGAGGTGAATTTTACCGGAAACGGTTGGGTGTTGCAAGAAAGCGGGATCTTTGACATCCCTCCCTGGCCGGATATTGCCATGAAAAAGGAGGATCTTTTGCGTAAAGTGGGTTTGGGATTCCTGTTGAAGTTTTTGCAAAAAGAAGATTCCTCCTCCAATGGTGATCCGAAGAATATTCTTGATTACTACACGGGACGAACTGTGGAATTGGAAAGTGAAATTTTAAAATATGCTATTTTTGAAAAACCGACGGGCTGGTGGGCGAAAATCTGGGGGCATCATCGGTACTTTATTTTTCGGCGGAAACCATGAAAGTTTCGGTGATAATTCCTTCGTACAATTCGGAAAATACCATTTCGGATTGTTTGAATTCCTTACGGAATCAGACCTATTTGGAACCTTTTGAGATTATCCTGGCGGACAGCTCAACTGATCGAACGCCGGAGATTGTGCGGGAAAATTTTCCGGAAGTCATGTTGATTCATTTTAATACCAAAACCGATCCCGGGAGTGCCCGAAACGCCGCCATCAAAAAATCCAGTGGCGATGTGCTCCTATTTCTTGATTCCGACTGCGCCGCTCATCCGGAGTGGATGGAACGGATGGTAAAACGCCATCTGGAATTCCCGGAAGCACCCGGGGTGGGTGGCGCGGTTATTAACGGGAAAAGCTCCGACAATATGATCGGTTGGGCCGGTTATCTGGCGGAATTCCGGGAATTCATACCGCAGCAATCCCCCGGATTTGTCTGGCATTTACCAACCATGAATATTTCCTACAAGCGTTGGGTTTTCGAACAAAATGGTTTTTTCGACCCGCATTTTTATCCCCAGGAAGATCTGGTGTTTAACTACCGCTTAACGGGGGGGAAACCGGAATTGTTTTTCGATCCTGAGATTCTGGTTTATCATTCTCACCGGACGGATTTTCCATCTTTTCTCCGTCATCAACGGGCCATTGGAAAAATAACGGCTCAGGTGCTGAAAGTGTTGCCGCTTCCGGGGTCGAAAATAGTGCAACACCGCCTGGTATTTCTCTTGCTGGGTCCGGCGCTGCCGGGTGTAAAAATTTTGCGAACCTGCTGGGAATTCCTGAAGAGAAATCCCCGAATATTAATCACCCGGTTCCCGGCGGTGATTTTATTCATGATAGGAATGATCCCCTGGTTTCTGGGCTTTCTGAGCGGAGTATTTGCCAGCCCTATTGAACCAGAAAAACCGTTGGTTTAAACCGAAACCGAAAGAATTGCGTCGAGGACAATGAATCCCGGTATTATTATTCCCACTTACAACGAAAGCGAAAATTTACCGACGTTGATTCGGATTATCCGGTATATCGACAATAAAATTCCAATCATTGTAGTCGATGACAATTCACCGGATGGTACCGGGAAAATTGCGGAAGATTTAAACCGTAAATACGGCAACATCTTCGTTATTCACCGCCAAGAGAAGATCGGCATTGGGGCAGCAATCGTTCACGGTTTCAAAGTGGCGCTGGAGATGAATCTCGATCCCATCATTACCATGGACGGCGACCTGTCTCATTCTCCCTTTTATTTGAAAAAATTTCTAAAATATTCTCGTGATTACGATTTGTTAATCGGGAGTCGTTACATCCGGGGCTTACGGGTGGAAGGGTGGCGATTCCGCAAAGTGCTATTGAGTAAACTGGCGAATATGTTTGTTTCCTACATCATGGTTAAACCCATCTGGGATTTTACCTCCGGTTACCGGGTTTATTCTGCCCGTTTTCTGCGCCAGCTCGATCTCGATTCCATTCCACCGCAAGGTTATCTGTTTCAGATACACATGATTTACCTTGCGTTTAAACTGCGCATGAGGGTGAAAGAAATTGCTTTTGTATTCAAGGATGTGGAGTATCCGGTTTCCAAGTTAAGTCGCCGGGAACGCTGGATTACCTTTAAAAAATTATTTAAGTACCGCGCGCCGATTCTGGAAATTATTCGCCATCTAACGTATCTTGGAAAAGATTACCGCCGTTTTGTTGAAGAGTACGAAGAATTAATGAATCCTCCTCCTTTGAAAAACGGGGGCAAATTTTCTCTTCCACCCAAATTCTCGGTCAGTGTGGGGGTAATGGCCTACAACGAAGAAAAAAATATTGCGCGTTGTCTGGAAGCGCTTCAAAATCAGGAACTGGAGTCCTGTGAAATTCGTGAAATTTTGGTGGTTTCTTCCGGATCCACAGACCGAACGAACGAAATAGTTCATGAATTTCATGAACGAGATCCGCGGATTAAGCTTATTATTCAGAAAGAGAGGAAGGGGAAAGCTTCGGCCATCAACGAGTATTTGCGCTTTGCAAAGGGCGATATTTGCATTATCGAAAGTGCCGATACGGTTGCCCATCCCCGGGCAGTGGAGCATCTGGTTAAACCCTTCTTCGATCCCCGTATTGGCATGACCGGGGCACATCCGATTCCCACAAATTCTAAAGAATCATTTATTGGCTTTTGTGTTAATAAACTCTGGCGATTGCATCATTTAATGGCGCTGGAGCATCCCAAATGTGGCGAGATGATTGCTTTTCGAAATTTAATTAGTAAAATACCTTCCTACACGGCGGTGGACGAGGCGGCAATCGAGGCGATTTTCCGGGAAAATGGATTCGAAATTGCCTACGCTCCCGACGCCATTGTGTACAATAAGGGACCCGAAACCCTGCGCGATTTTTTGAGACAGAGAAGACGCATTGCGCTGGGACATAAACATTTGCAGGCAACCAAAGGGTATCGGGTAGCAACGTTTAAATCTGTTTCGGTGCTGAAATATGTATTGAAAGATATGAGTTGGACTCCCCGGGGAGTAATTTTTATGCTTGGTTTAATGCTCATCGAAGCCTACAGTCGGTTTGTGGGCATTTTGAATTTTTATCTGCGTGATAAAAATCCCTTTATCTGGGAAATTTCTCCGACAACGAAACAACTATCTCACAATATTGCCGATGCCACGCAAGATTAATGGTAAAACGAAAGTTGGAATTGTAGTTCTATTTTTAATTCCCGCACTGTTCTGGGTTTTTATCTTATTCAATTTTCACGACATCGCCACGGATGGTATCCAATATGTGACCATTGGGAAAAATCTGTTCACAAAAGGCGAATACACTTCCCCTTATGGCTTACCTCCCGATTGGGTGCAGCCTCCTTTTTACCCCTTTTTAGCCGGAATATTTACCATGTTTCTGGCGCCCAATTGGGCCGGAATTGCGGCGGATTTGCTCTCGTTTTTCTTTTTACTTTATCTGGTTTGCCGTTTTACGAAAAGCGAGTTAAAACTGCGCTACTTCTGGGTAGCACCTATCCTGCTTTTTGCCCATCCGCTGATAATTTTAATCAATAGCCAATCGCTGACGGAGCCTTTATTTGCTTTTCTCCATTTTGCACTTTTTTTGTTGCTTTACCAGGTTGTTATTAAAAAAGAAGCGAATTTTTGGTTCGTCCTGTTAGCCGGGGAGTTGGCTGCCCTGTTAGTACTTACCCGGCCGGAAGGAATTCTGAGTGTGCTCGTTTTTCTGGGCGTTTTAGTTTACGATCGGAAGGGTCGAAGGCTCTCCCTTGTATTTTTGGTCATCTTCGTGATTATTTTAATTCCCTATGGTTTGTTTATAAAGGCGAAGAGCGGCCATTTCAATCTGGCTCCCAAAATCTCCTTTAATAAACGGCTCAGTTTAGTAATTAAAAATTATTTAGATCAAAACCCCACCGCCCTCAAGAACAGCGATTTTCTCAATCATTACGCCTGGTTTGCTTATGATTCGAGCAAACAAGACCTTTACAGCGCTTTGATTATGAATGACGATTATTATTACGAATTTAAGAAACAGGTACAACCCTTTTCAGTTAACCGGTCTTATCTGTTAAATCGCATAAAATTGAATATGGTGGAATCGTTACGGGTGC
>JAJRXE010000276.1 GCA_024276455.1 Calditrichota bacterium | reverse complement strand
CCTTCAGCGAAAAGGTTCTCCCAGCGCTGTTTTAAAGAAGCGCTAGCACCCGGGCTAAACCCGGACACAAACGGCTCCTGATCGCGCAAATTGCACACCAGGGTACTCAGTACTACCTTTACCCGCTGTGCCCGGGCTTCCTGAATAATATCCTCTAAATTACGCCGGAAATTTTCCCTCGCTAACCGGAATTTGGGAGAATCCAGGGGAATTTCCTGATCCTTTACCATGGCTTCCATCAGGGTAGTGGAAGCCGGGTTTTGTCGGGGAGCAAGCGCCCGGCGGATGGCATTCACCGTTTGGCGAACCAACTGAGTCAAATGAAAACGTTGTAATTTCAGGTAAAAGAGAATAAGATTCCGGTTTGTTCCCATACGCTGGGTGGAACCAACCCCGTAGGCGCCGTAAAACTCATTGTGCCCCATGTAAATGAGGAGCAGATCCGGCTGCAGTTCCAGAATCTCGGGCATCAGGTCGAGCACGGTGTAGCTGTTCACCGCCGAAATACCCAGATTGATGACCTCCACCCGGTAGTTTTTCACCGCATGCTGGAGGCGAAATTTCAGCTGGAACGGAAAAGTGGCATTAATCTCGTAAGGGAATCCCGCCGTGGTGGAGCCACCCAGACAAAACACCCGGAAGGTTTCCGGCGATTTTTTCACTTCGAAATAATCCTCGGCGGCTTCCGGAACCATGTCGCCCAGAGAGAAATAGCGCCGGGACACTTCGCTGTTGACCACGTAATACATTTTCCCGAAACGCTTCTCCCGACGCACCAGCGGCTCCGGAGCACACCACCCCAGCAGGCGCAAAAGCAGTTCCAGTAAAATCAACAACAGAAAAGGGAAAAGCAGGGTAATTCCGAAAAATAAGAACCGTTTTTTGCGCGAGAGAGGCACTTCTGCTGTCTGTATGTTCGTCATGTTCGGTGCCACCAGGTCAATTTTTCTTTTCTTTTAAAATAGGTGAAACGACGGGCCGGAAACAACCGGGAAAATATCTTTTTGAGACCAAATTCCCGGTTCTCTTTCTCTTTTTGAAAATAGGCCAGGAAAAACTTGAAAAATTTTGCTCGACCATTTATATTGATTGGGAAAACAAAATGCAAGGAGAGGCCTATGAAGTATTTATTACTATTGACATTATTTTGCGCGTTTCTCAGCTATTCTGCGTTTGCTCAGGACACCCTGTACAGCGAGACATTTAAAGACGGCGCTCCGGAAAACGCCTGGTACCCGGGTTTTTTCATCGACAGCACGGGCGTGGGGAACAACATGGAAGCGTTCGCCTGGCCGGACAATCCCAGTGGCGACGGCTGGGTGGGGATGGTATCCACCAATCGGGCCGATTCGGCCAATGTGGCAGAAAGTTACTCCGGTAGTGGAGATTACACCGATTTTTATCTGGAAGCGAATATCTTCATTCCCATTCGCACGGGCTGGATGGGAGTGGATTTTTACGGCCTGGAGTTTCGGGTGGATTCCACCGGACTAACGTCCGGCTACCAATTCATTGCCAACTTCAACCATTTTTCGGCTCCCAGTTTACGTTTCCGCAAACGACCTTCCGATGCACCGGCCAAACCGGTTATTTTAAAAGAATGGTTTGCCGAGGAAATTCCTGGCGGCATTCCGGCCGACAGCGGCTGGCATAAACTGGCGGTAAATGCCGTGGGCAACCAGTTCTGGTTCTACTACGACGGACAGGAACTCCCCGGTTGTCCGTACACCGACACGACTTCCACACCAACATTTGATCAGGGGTTCATCGGGGTGTACTCCTGGACGATGGGGTTCGTGGGGTACGACACCACCGCTCTGTACATCGACGATATTTACCTCACCGCTCCCCTGGTTAAAGTGAACGATTCCGGGGAGGAACTGGTGCAGGATTTTGCCTTGCTGCCCAATTACCCGAACCCCTTCAATCCTTCCACCACGATTCCTTTCCGGTTGGCCACTGCCAGCCAGGTAAAGATTGAGATTCTGAATACCCTTGGTCAAAATATCCGGGAATTGGCCAACCGCACCTACCCGGCCGGCTCCCATCAGGTGATGTGGGACGGAAAAGATCGCACCGGGAAAGACGTGCCGGCTGGCATTTACTATTACCGGTTGAAAACCGAGCATTTCCAGCAAGTTCGCAAAATGCTGTTAGTCCGATAAAACGGTGTGCCGCAAATCCGTCGCCAGTGGCAGGCTCCCGGCAGCGACTCGCCAGGGAGCCTGATTTCTAAACAACTGGCTGGGAAACCAAAATTCCGGGGAACCATGAAAAACGGCCTTGCGCCTGACTTCTCGTCCTTTCAGGCCCGGTCGAATAACGCAAACTTAAGCGGCTATAAATCAGAAGGTTGAATTCATGAGCAGTTTTTCCCGCACTTTTTGTAATGGTATTCTTTACCTGCTGATTTTCGTTACCCTGTTACAGGCCGGCACCACCGGCAAAATCCGCGGAATTGTGTTGGACAAGGAAAGCGGCGACCCGCTTCCCGGGGCCAACGTAGTACTACTGGGCACCTATCTGGGTGCTTCTACCAATGCAAAGGGCGAATTTATTATTCTGAACATTCCTCCCGGACGCTACGACGTCGAGGTGTCCATGCTGGGTTACCAGACGGTGGTGGAAAAACAGGTGAAAGTCTCGGTGGATTTGACCACCACCCTGCGCTTTGTCCTCTCCCCCACGGTTATTCAAGGAGAAGAGGTGGTGGTAGTGGCCGAACGCCCCCTGGTTCAGAAGGACATCACCTCTCAGCAGGCGTACGTGGACGCCAAAACCATTACGGAACTGCCGGTAAGGGATTTTCGGGACGTGCTGACCCTGCAGGCCGGAATTGTGCGCGACGCCTCGGGACGGCTGCATATTCGGGGTGGGCGCAGCGGCGACATTGCCTTTTTGATTGACGGGGTGTACATGGACGATCCGTTGCAGGGGGGATTCGGCAGCGAGCTGCTGGAGACCAATCAGGCCCGGCAAACCATGGGTGCCAACCTGGGACTTTCCATCGACGACGAAGCCATTGACGAAATGGTGGTCATCAGTGGTACGTTTAATGCCGAGTACGGTAACGTAATGTCCGGCATTGTCAATATTGTGACCAAGGAACCTTCCACCCGCTACAACGGAAAGCTGGAATTTATCTCCGATTACCTGAACCCTTCGCCCTACCGGCGCACCAACGCCCTGGTTCCGGACAAAAATCCGGTAATCGATGCCGACACCGGACAGCGCCTCTACTTTTCCCCGCCCTCGAATCATTTCCAGGGCTACCCCACGGCGCTGGATTTCCCGGGACAGTTTCAGGGTTCTTTCAGCGGGCCGGTTCCCGGTATTCGCAAACTGGCTTTCTTCTTCTCGGGGAAATATTCCAACCAGGATTCCTGGTTACCGCACGGATTCAACCTGGAACGCAGCTATTTTACCAAATTGTCGTACTACGCCTCCTCCACTCTCAAAATCAACTTCACCGAGAATTTTAGCCAGAAAATTTTCCAGGTGTACAATCATGCCTGGAAATACCTCCCCCAGAACCACGGCATCAACAAACTGGATCAGCGCCGTCACATTCTGACCCTCTCGCACACCCTTTCGCCCCGCACCTTTTACACCCTGAACTTCTCCTATTCCGATCAGAAAAGTAAATACGGGGTGTGGGATTGGGAAAAGAACCGTTTCAAAGACCCCAATACGGAATACCGCAAGGGCGAACGGGACAACGAGCTGGAATTTTACATTCGCGGCAACGAAGATTTGTACCTCCAGACCGAATCGAAAATTTTTTCCATTAAAGGGGATTTGAATTACCAGGCAGGGATTCACCACGAATTTAAGACCGGCTTTGAGGTCAAATATTACGACCTCTCCTCGTACAAGCGCCTGGAGCCCTGGCCGGAAGAAGGCGGCGCCAACCGCACCATTACCTTCAACAAGAAGCCGCTGGAAGGGGCGCTGTACGTACAGGACAAAATGGAATACGATTACATGATTATTAACGCGGGGGTGCGGCTCGATTACGTGGACGTGAAAGCCCGTAAGTGGGAACAAATAGACGATCCCCTCTCGCCGCTGGTGGACACCCCGCCCCGTTACCAGATTAGCCCCCGGCTGGGAATGGCTTTCCCGGTCACCGCCCGCATGGTCTTTCATTTTGCCTACGGGCATTTCTTCAAATTTCCTAACTACGCAGACATTTACACCAATCTGCTCTACCAGAATCCCGAAAACATGAGCAAAGAAGCCTTTGTGATTGTGGGAAATCCAGGCGTAAAGCCTCAGAAAACAATTTCTTACGAATCGGGATTAAAAGTACAACTGGGGGACAACAGCGCCCTGGAAGTGACCGCCTATTACAAAGATCTGGAAAACCTGCTGGGGACGCACTACTACCGCAAACAGCTCATTTATCGTTATTCGGTCTTTACTAACATCGACTACGGCAGCGTGAAGGGCATCGATTTTACCTGGCGTTACCGCCAGGGGCGGTTTCTGAACCTTTCCCTGAACTACACTTACTCCGTGGCCACCGGTAACAGCTCCTTTCCCACTCAGCAGGCATACAACGCCTATTTCGGATTGCAGGAGGTGCATCGGGAATATCCGCTGGATTTCGACCGCCGGCACGTGATTAACGCATTTGCCACCTTCACGTACCCCGAGCGCACCGCGGCGGGAAGCTGGGAACGCCTCTTGCTGTCCAATCTGAACTTCAATGTAATCGTGCGTTACTCCTCCGGGCTGCCTTACACGCCGGTTACGGACGACCCCACTCTGTTCATTGAACCGAACTCCGCCCGCCAGCCCTGGACGGGCACGGTGGATTTGCGCCTGGAGAAACGCTGGCGACTTTCCCACTTCAGTCTGGCGCTGTTTGGCGAGGTAACCAATTTATTCGACCGATTGAATGCCCTGCGGGTGCAGCCCTTTACCGGACGCCTGTGGGACACGGGCAAATTACAACTGCTGGCAACCGGAACCGATTACGTACACGACCCCAGCGATGCCGGGCCGCCGCGGATGATTCGAATGGGTGCCATGGTTTTATTTAAATAGAATTCAAAGGCTAAAGGACGTAAGGGGAATGAAACACCTGCAAAGAAACTGGTTTCTGTATATTGGATTGCTTTGCTTTTTAACGGCCACTGCAGGGGCGCAAACGCTGCACAACGTCCGGAACGAGGCTCAGATTTTAATGGAACGCTACGAAAGCCGCCTGAAAGGTGAACTCAGCAAACCGACGGACAAAGTGGACCGCGGGGTGGGAATTCTGGACCGCGGCGAATTGGCCAACGTGGTGGGCAACTTCGGCATTATTTCCAGTTTTCATCTCTTCTCTCCGGCTTTTCACTGGCCCAGCTGGGCCAACTTCCGGCACCAATACTGCTTTGGTTTAGAATTGCTGGTCGGCGTTAAGGGCGACGTGGTGACCTCCATTCACGACCCTACCACGGTGGCGGAGAATTACGATTGGGAAGCCCGGGACGGTTCGCTGGGCGAATTGTTCTCCGGAACTGTGACCGTTCCAGACGGCACGCCGGTGCTGGCCAGTTCGGATAATGTAAACACCTGGCCGCTGGATGCCCACGGCAATCCTTTCTGGCCGGGCCCCTTTCGCCTGGATCCTCAAACCGGTGAGCAGGTGCCCGGAGAATTCGTCTCCGAACGGGATGTGTACGCCGAGTTCACCGACCAGAACAACCAAAACGGCCCGTACGGATTGCTGGTTCGGCAAACCGCTTACTCCTTTAGTCGTAGTTACGCCCGCAATTTTTTAATTTTCGATTTTCAAATCATTAACACCTCCACCGAAACCCTGGATTCCGTCTGGGTGGGTTACATGAGCGATTTCAAGGTGGATTTCGACGCCCACGACCACATCCGCTTTACTTCGGTGCGGGAAAAAGGACCCCGCGATCTGGTGTACCTGTACGACGCCGATCCCAACGAAGGCAACTGGGACATCACCGGCTACATCGGTTTCCTGATGCTGTTCACCCCTCAGAATCGGGGAATTACCGACTTCCACTATTTTGACAATATTTACGAACCCAGTACGGACGGACAAATCTGGGAAATCATGTCCAGCGACACCTCCGGTCGCCACATCACCGTGAGCAATTTTTTCCACGGCGACGACCGGCGCATTGACGACGACGCCCTGGCGGACGACATGGATCCCACCGGACAAAAACTGGGCACCGATTTTGTCTTCATTGTCTCCACCGGGCCGTTAACTGTTAAACCCGGCGATACGCTTCACTCCGCTTTCGCCGTGGTGCTGGGCGAATCGAAAGCGGAAATGCTGGCCAACGCCGAGATGGTAAAAAACATGGCTCAAACGAGCTACCTAGGACCCAACGCTCCGCTGGCTCCCACGGTTCAGGCCAGCTCGGTGGACGGAAAAGTGATTCTGACCTGGGACGGTACCGCCTCGGAGACCTCTCGCGACCTTCTGAGCGGAAAAATGGATTTCGAAGGCTACCGCATTTACCGCAGCGAAGACCTGGGGCAAAGCTGGGGCGACCCTATTACCGACGAACGCGGCAATTTAATCAGCTATGTCCCCATTGCCCAATTCGATCTGGACAATGCGATTTCCGGTCGGGATCCCAACTCCAATTTTTACCTGGGAAGCAACACCGGGCTCCGGCACACTTTTGTGGATTCCACGGTAGTGCCGGGGGTGGAATACTGGTATTCGGTAACGGCTTACGACCGGGGAGATGTTACCACCGGCCTGCCGGCTCTGGAAAGTCCCCGGGGACTATCGCCGGAAGAGCCTAACGTGGTGTCCATTATTCCCTCTCAACCGGCGGTAAACCTGAACCCCCCGGAGATTGCCCACGCCGATTCTCTGCCTCCCCTGGGCGGAAAGTGCGATTCCCGCCTGGCGGTGCAAATTGTGGATCCCACCGCCCTGACCGGCCACCGCTACCGGGTCACCTTTAACGATGCCGGATGGGTTTTGAAAACCGATGCGGAAGGCAATCCGGACACCCTGATTACCACCACATTTAACCTGGTGGATTTGACAACCGGGGACACTTTGCTGTTCAATCACCCCTTGCTGGACGAAACCGGCGACAATGTTCCGGTGACTCACGGCTTTCGCATTCTGGCCCAGGACGCCAAACCGGAAGTGCTATTCATGGGCTGGACCAAGGTGCAGAGCGACACCTGCACGTTCGAATGGCGCGCCCACAACTGGGAGAACTTTGCCCGGCATCCCTGGCGCGGTCCGGAACGCCTCGCCACCAGCGACGATTACCGCCTGACGGTGGATTACTCCCAGGGCAGCGAGGTTATCTGGTACGACCTCTATTACGATGTAGTCTTCGACACCCTCAATCCCATTCCCCTAAAGCTGGAAGTGATTAACGACCCGGACAATCCCATCGACATCAGCAGTGATTCTTACCTGGGAGAATACGAAATTAACGCCGATCCGACCTGGCACAATTCCCACTACAGTCCGCTGGGCTGGGACCTGGAACCGGGCGGCAAGGGGTTCAATCCCAACACCCCGCTCTGGGCTTACCTCTGGCCGGATATTCTCATGCTGCGGCGAGTGGTTCACGATCCGCGGACCGGGATGTCACGGGCCTACGAACTATTCCTGCTGACCCAGAACTACCCGGACAGCTACCTGGATCAGTACGCCCAGCCGGTTACCCGTCCGGCGGTAAAACCGCAGCAGGGAGACCAGTTCACCATCATCACCCGCAAGCTTTTCCGCTCCGGGGTGTATTACGAATTCGAAACGCCCGCTCCCTCCTTCCGGGCCGAACCCATCGACCTGAACCGGGTGAAAGTAGTACCCAATCCTTACATTGTCCGGGCCGGCTGGGAGAAGAGCGCTTTCGAGGGACGATTGCAATTCACCAATCTGCCCAATCAGTGCGAGATTGCCATCTACACCACTGCCGGCAACCATGTCATCACCCTGCACCACAACAGTCCCTACAATTACGAATTCTGGAATCTGCAGAATAAAGCGGGCGTGGATGTGGCGTACGGGTTGTACATTTTTGTGGTCAAGACGCCGGGGGGAGAAAAATACAAAGGAAAATTTGTCATCATTCGGTAACCCGAAAGGTTGAAAACGTCAGGACAAGGTTCATGATCCGATTCAGCAGACTTAATCAGAAAATCGCCACCGGGCGAATGGTATTGTCCGTCCTCACTGCAGCCGTTCTGCTGCTTCCCCTGTCACGGCTGCAGGCGGTTTCCAAGACTGGTACCTCTGCGGCGCAATTTCTGAAAATCGGGGTGGGTCCTCGGGCCACCGCTCTGGGCGGCAGCTTTACCGCCCTGGCCAACGATGCCAGCGCCCTGTACTGGAATCCCGCCGGAATCGCCTGGATGCAACAGGGGCATTTCCTGGCCTCCCACACCAACTGGTTCATCGACATCCGCAACGAATTCCTGGGACT
>JAJRXE010000275.1 GCA_024276455.1 Calditrichota bacterium | reverse complement strand
GGAGTACGTTGGTGCCGTCATGCAGATCGTCCAGGAGCGAAGGGGCATCTACATCAACACCCACTACCTGGACCCGCAGCGCGCCGAGCTGCATTACGAGCTTCCTCTGGCGGAAATGATCTTCGATTTCTACGACAGGTTGAAGTCGGCCACACGCGGCTACGGCAGCCTGGACTACGAATTCAAGGGGTACCGGCAGAGCGAGCTGCAGAAGCTGGACATTCTGATCAACGGGGAGCCCCTGGATGCTCTCTCGACCATTGTGCACAAAGAGAAAGCCTACGAAAAGGGTCGAGCCCTCTGTACCAAACTGCGCAAACTAATTCCCCGTCAACTTTTCGAAGTTATTATTCAGGCCAGCATTGGAAGCCGAATCATTGCCCGGGAAACCATCAAACCGTTGCGGAAGAATGTGTTAGCCAAGTGTTACGGTGGCGACGTAACCCGGAAACGAAAGCTTCTGGAAAGGCAAAAGGAAGGAAAGAAGCGGATGAAACAGGTGGGTCGGGTGGAAATTCCGCAG
The DNA here is from genome assembly GCA_024276455.1 of Calditrichota bacterium. GTDB lineage: Bacteria > Calditrichota > Calditrichia > RBG-13-44-9 > RBG-13-44-9 > JAJRXE01. The sequence goes on along the minus strand of JAJRXE010000275.1, from coordinate 6,550 downwards.
GAGGCTTTTCTGGCGGTGCTTTCTTCGGAAGAATAGACACCTTCTGGAAAACCGTTTCTTAATTTTAGAGAACGAGAAACTTTATTTAATTAGAATGGTAAATTGTTAAGAAATAAATTGAGTTAGTTGCGAATTTAGGAGGAATAGGTCTTTGGAAGCTAAAACCAAAACATTCGAAGGAATAAAAACGTTTCTGATCGCTATTTTAGCCGCCCTGGTGCTGCGTCAATTCGTGGTAGCGGCTTACAAAATCCCGACCAGCTCCATGGAAGACACCCTGCTTATTGGCGATTTCCTGCTGGTGAACAAGTTTTATTACGGAGCTGAAACACCGACCTGGGTGGGGATTCCCTTTACCCGCATCGGTTTTAAGGTACCCAGCATCCGGTTTCCCCGCATTGAATCTCCTCAACCGTACGACATTGTGGTGTTTCGTTACCCGAAGGACGAATATCTGGATTACATCAAACGGTGCATTGCCGTGGGCGGACAAACGGTGGAAATCCGCAACAAAGTTGTTTACGTGGACGGAAAAGAATTTCCCAAACCGCCCAAAATGAAATTCATTCAGAAAGATTGGATTCTGGGTCGGGATTACAATGATCCCAACATGTTCATGCGCGGAGTCGGAAATCGCGATAATTTCGGCCCCATCACCGTTCCGGCCGGACATTACTTCATGATGGGCGACAACCGGGACAACAGTGCCGATAGCCGCTACTGGGGATTTGTGCCGGACAAAAACATTGTCGGGAAACCCTTGATCATTTATTTTTCCTGGGAATCCAAACCTTACGTGGACCTGTTACACAAAGTCCGCTGGAGCCGTCTGGGCTCGGTGATCCGTTAATTCGGCGGCAAGCATTTTTCTTTACCGATGCCCGATCCCGAATACCGGGATCGGGATTTTTCTATTACCGCAAAAACAGCAGATCAACAAACGAATTTTGAGTGGCAAAAGAGACAAAGGTTGCAGATGACGCCCAATGCGGCACCGATTGCCCGGAGTTCTATGAAACATTAGAATAAACCCGGAGGATTTTTCGGGGGAAAGTCAACATTTTCGGAAACTTTCGGTCGCAAAAACCGATTTAATAAACGTGAACACAGTAAACTGGATCAGTTAGTTACCATGCCAGACGCCGGACTTTATATTCACATCCCGTTTTGCGAGAAGAAATGTGGCTACTGCGATTTTTACTCCGTTACCAATCGGGAACGGCAGGAGGAATTTGTTTCCGGTCTTTTGCGCGAAATAGAGCTCCTCGCTCCGCAATACCGTCACTGGCGTTTCGATACCGTTTTTTTTGGCGGCGGCACACCCACCACCCTTCCACTGAAAGCACTGTAAAGCATCTGGAACAGCCTCCACCACCATTTTCAGATTGAGTCGTCCGGCGAATTCAGCATCGAAGCCAATCCGGGTACGGTGGGCGGAGAAAAATTAACTGCTTTGCGGAAAATGGGCTTTAACCGTCTCAGCCTGGGAGTCCAATCTTTCAACGAGCAGGATTTGCAATTTCTTGGCCGAATTCATTCCGTTCAGGAAGCGCTGAGTACTTTCCAGGAGGCCCGTTGGGTTGGTTTCACCAATATCAATCTCGACCTGATGACCGCTTTTCCCGGTTTAACCGTCGAGCGCTTTGAGGGAACGCTCCGGCAGGCGGTGGCGCTTCAACCGGAACATCTCTCCTGCTACACCCTGATCCTGGAGCCTCACACGCCATTTTACTCCCGCTGGAAAAAGGGAGAATTCACCCCGGTTTCTCAGGATCGGGAAGCCCAGTTTTATTTGCAGGCGTACCAGGTACTGGAAGGAGCCGGTTACCAGGCGTACGAAATCTCCAATTTTGCCCGGAATCCAGACGTTCGCTGTCAGCACAACCTGAAATACTGGTCCCATCAGCCCTACCTGGGATTGGGTCCCTCTGCCCACTCCTTTGCGGAAGGGCGCCGATGGTGGAACCACCGATTGTTAAACCGCTATTTAGAAGCACTTCATCAAAACCAACTTCCGGTGGCACAGCAAGAGGTGCTGGACGAAACCACGCAGGAATTCGAATTCATCTTTCTTCGCTTACGGTTGCGGGAAGGAATCCCTTTGCAGGAATTCGAAGAAAAATTTCACGTCTCCTTTCTGGAAAAATACCAAACGGTGCTGGAAAAATTGTTTAAAAATGGTTTATTAGAGCGCCGGAATGGCTATATTGCTCTGAGTTCAAAAGGTTGGCTATTGGCAGATGCTGTGGCTCAGGAATTTTAAAGGGAATCTCAGAATGAATATTTTTCGACCCAGTACAGTCTTTTTTCTCGCTTTGGGCATGTTTCTGGCATGTGCCACCGCCCAAACGGTAAATCAAACCGAGGGACAAAAACGCTCTCAAGAGATCCGAAAACGCTTCTTTGAACAACAGGAAGAACAGTATTACCAGATTGCCCGGGCTTATCTGAATTCCGGACGCTTTCAGCTGGCTATTCCCATTCTGGAAGACCTGTTAACCCGCCATCCCCACAAGCAGGCTTATTACCAGACCCTGTTTTCGGCCTATTTAATGATAAACGACCTGGAAAAAGCAGAAAATCTGATTCGTCGGCGTTTGAGCCAAACCCCCAATGACCCGGCCCTGCAAATTGACCAGGCCACTCTGCTGTTAAAAAAAGGGGACAAAGAGGGCGCCCTGGCCAAATGGCAGGAGGTGCTGGACTTACACCCCAGCGACATTACGCTTTACCTGCGGGTCGCCAACGCCATGCTGCAAAATCGGCTTTTCGACGAAGCTCTGCAGGTGTACCAAACGGCCATCGATCGCAATCCCCACGCTAAGAACCTTTACCAGAACATGGCTTACTTGTACCAGAGCCGTTTAATGTACCATCAGGCCGCCCGGTACTACCTGAAATATCTGGAAGCCTTTCCCACTCAACAGGGATTCATTTTCAGTCGGATTCTCTCTTTTGAACTGGAACCGGAAGAGCGGCCGGCTTTTTTCCGAACTCTGGATGAGGTTGCCCGGAATTCCAAACAGAAAGAGAAAATCCTGCTGCTGGAGGCCCAATTGCACCAGCGCTACCGGGAATACGACCAGGCGCTTCGCCTTTACCGGCAACTGGCCGAAAACCAGAAAAACGATCGTTACTTGCTTAACTTTGCCAAAGATGCCGAGAAAGATTCCAGCTACCAGGTTTCTCTGCAGGCTTACCAGCTCATTATCGACCACCCCAACCGGAAACAAACCACCCTTCTTCTGGAAGCGTACCGGGGTGCCGTGCGTACTCTCTTTCAACTGGCAGAACAGAGTGGAGAACAAAAATACGCCAATCAGGCTCTGGAATTGATTGCGGCGGTGCAACAGCAATTTCCCGGAGCACCGGAGCTCAGCTATTTTTCCTACCAGAAGGGGCTCTTTTACCTGGAATACTATTTCGATGTGGACCGCGCCGCCCAGACCTTCCAGGAAATCATTCGGCATCCCCGGGTTCCACCCAACCTGGCTTCTCAGGCGCGTTTAAAATTAGGAGAATGCTTCATCATCAAAGGGGACTTACCGAAAGCCCGCGAAGTGTTCCAACATGTTACCAATCGCAAATACAAAGCCCGGGCCCTGCTGAATCTGGCGCAGATTTATTTTTACCAACAGGAGTGGAAAAAAGCCCGCGAACAGCTCCAGACGTTGATCGGAGAATTCGGGGTGGAAAACGAAACCATTAACAACGCCCTGGAACTGCAAATGAAGATCACTGCTCTGGAAAATTTACCCGAGGTTGCTGCGGTTTTTACGGAAGCGGAACTTTTAACCTTCCAGCGGAAAAAGTCCGAGGCGTTAAAAAAATACGATCAGCTGGTGACGGAGAGAAGCCTTCCGGCGGCCCTGCGATCGCAAATCTACCTTCGCTGTGCCCGTCTTTCTCTGGAGTTAGAGGAAACGCCCCAGGCTCTGGAATATTGTCGGGCGGCCATTCAAGACTCCAGCCTGCAAAACTACGCCGACCGGGCTTTATTCCTGATGGCGTCTATTCTGGAAAATTATCTGAATCGCCCGGAACAAGCTTTCGAAGCCTACCAGCAATTGCTGGAACTGTACCCCAACAGCCTGTTTGCGCAGGCGTCGCGCGATCGGATGCGCATCATTCGAAAAAATCACCCGGAGATTCTGCCATGAAATCCCTTGTTTTTAGTCTTCTGTTAACCTTATTTTTCACTTTGAGCGGTTGGGCCCAGTACCTTCTCATTCCCATGGATTTGAGCCAAACCGATCACCTGAAAGCTTACGGGGTGGCTTATTGGTCTTTAAAACATGGCGTCAATGTGGAATGGTTGTTGAACTACCGAGGCGGCTCGTTCCTGATTAAAAACTTTCCGGGATTGGAACAGGAATGTCTCATTCGAGGCGTAAAAACCGAAAAGGTGGATGCCGCCACCGTGAACCAGATTTACGCCACCATCGAACAGGAAAACATGGAGCGGGTGCTTCTGGAAAAAGCCCCCAAAATTGCGGTTTACACGCCGCCCAACAAACAACCCTGGGACGACGCCGTTACCCTGGTACTCACTTACGCCCAGATTGATTACGACAAAATTTACGATGAAGACGTACTGGCGGGGAAACTTTCTGAGTACGACTGGCTGCATCTGCACCACGAAGATTTCACCGGTCAATACGGAAAATTTTACGCCACCTACCGCAACGCTCCCTGGTACATCGAGGAAGTGCAGGTGAACGAAGCTCTGGCTAAAAAGCTGGGTTACCCTTCGGTTTCCGAAGAAAAAAAGGCGGTGGCCCGGGCCATCAAACAGTACGTCCTGGACGGTGGATTTTTGTTTGCCATGTGTTCGGCCACCGACGCACTGGACATTGCCCTGGCCGCCGAAGGGGTGGATATTGTGGACGTTCCGTTCGACGGTACCCCCCCGGATCCCCATTGCCAGGAGAAACTGGATTTCAGCAAGACCCTGGCTTTTCAGAACTTCCGTTTGTACACCGATCCCAATCTTTACGAATATTCTGACATCGACGTGCCTCCCAGTTTTGCGCCTCGCGTGCGGGATCCCGAAACCGACTACTTTACCCTGTTCGATTTCTCCGCTAAATACGATCCGGTGCCCACCATGTTAACCCAGAACCATGTAAACATCATTAAAGGTTTCATGGGGCAAACCACCATGTTCGACCGCAGCAAAATCAAACCTTCCGTCATCATTATGGGCGAGGTGGAAAACACCAACGAGGTCAAGTACATTCACGGAAACGCCGGAAAGGGCACCTTCACGTTTTACGGGGGACACGATCCGGAAGATTACACCCACGCAGTGGGCGATCCGCCAACCCAGCTGGAGTTGCACAAAAATTCTCCCGGTTACCGGCTCATCCTGAACAACATTCTCTTTCCGGCGGCAAAAAAGAAAAAATTAAAAACCTGAGCCCCCACCGCAAACCGCTTTTTAAGTGCTAAGAAAGAATCACCGGAAGAATCCGGTTTCCCCGCGACCCGGAACAATCTCTGTTCATCTCAGTACGCCAACGCCCCCTTTGAACCGCTCATTTTAGTACGGTTTAAATTGACTTTACCCTTAAAATAAGGTAATTTAAAAAGAAAAGAATGCCCGGGAAGAGGCAAAAAAGGAGAGACGATGGTTCACAAATTCACCGTTGCCACCCATTCGCGCACCGAATTGATTGACATCACCGCACAAATCCAGCGTCTGGTTACCGAGAACAACGTCCAATCGGGTATTTGCCAGATTTTTATTCCCCACACCACCGCCGGAATCACTATTAACGAAAATGCCGATCCCAGCGTGGTGCACGATATTCTAATGGAAATCAACAAAGTCATCCCCTTTAACGACAATTACCACCACCTGGAGGGAAACTCCGCCGCCCATATTAAATCCTCTCTTTTTGGTCCCAGTTTGTCTGTGATTATTGAAAACGGACAACTGCTGTTAGGCACCTGGCAGGGAATTTACTTTTGTGAATTCGATGGCCCCAGACACCGGAAAGTCTGGGTTAAAATAATCGAGGACAAATAAGTTGTGACCTCTTTCAAAACAATAAATAAAAATTCCCCTAAGTTTTTATCGTGACGAAGTACAAATACACAATCCTGGCGGTTGACGACGAAGTGTACAACCTGGAGTCCATCCAGCGGACTTTTCACCACGATTACCATGTGCTGACCACCACCTCTCCGACGGAAGCGCTGGAAATGTTTCGCCGGAACCGGGTCGATCTGGTCATTGCCGACCAGCGGATGCCCGAAATGCTCGGTACCGAGTTGCTGGAGAAAATAAAAACGCTCTCACCGCTACCCATCCGGATTGTCCTGAGCGCCTACACCGATCTGGAATATTTAATGGACGCCATTAACCGGGGAGAAGTGTACCGCTACATTACCAAACCCTGGACACCGGAAGAATTGCGGGTGACGGTAAAAAACGCCCTGGATTACTACCAGGCCATTCTGGACCGGGAACGGCTCAACCGGGAACTGGCCGAAAAAAATAAAATGCTGGAAGAACAAAATAAAAAGCTCCAGCGGGCCCTGAAAG
>JAJRXE010000274.1 GCA_024276455.1 Calditrichota bacterium | reverse complement strand
CCTACGCGAAAAATCTTACCGATCGTTTCTCCATCGGATTTACCGGAAAGTATGTTCAGGAAACCATTTTCAATGTCACGGCCCGCGGAGCTGCTTTCGATTTGGGAATTTTGTACTACACGCCCTTAAAAGGATTGACTCTGGGGGCAACAATTATTAATTTCGGTACCAAGATGCGTCTGGATGGGCGGGACCTTTATATTAATGTTGATCCTCTCCCTGAAGTGGGTTCCGTGGAAGCTGTACCGGCTAAATATCGTACCGAATATTACGATTTACCGCTGGGACTTCGTTTCGGTTTGGCCTGGCAGGCCATTAAAAACGACAATATCGAAGTTATTGCGGCGGTGGATGGGGTGCATCCCAATGATAATTCCGAGTATTTAAACAGCGGAATTGAGGTGGGATTTCAACGGGTCATCTATTTACGGGCTGGTTACAAAGCGCTTTTCATGGAAAATAGCGAACAGGGATTGACTTTCGGTGCCGGAATTCGTTACGATGTGGTGGGGACCAATCTGAAATTTGATTTCGGTTGGGCGGATTATGGACGGTTGACGAATGTAAAATTCGTGTCTTTTGCGATTCGTTATTAAAACGCTTAGAAAACTGTTAAAAAGAAAAAGCAACAGAAAGGAGGTGGAATCCACCGGAGAGAGACTATACTATCTTTGGCTTTATCTGAAGTTACTTAAACAAAAAATAGGAGGTACGTATGAGGTATTCAATTGTAACGATGTTAGTGTTAGGGTTACTGGTTATTTTAACCCTCGGAGTAAATGCCCAGGATCGTTTTGATCGTTCGGGGATGATTTATGCGGACAGCCTGGATATTGGTGGATTTGGAAATATTGTAGCCGGGGTGGATTTTGATGGAGATGGTCGAATGGAGATTTATGCGGTCAATGACGACTGGTACGACCAGCTGGGTCTTGACCTGGTTCCCCGAATTTACAAATACGAAAAGAACGATATGGGTGAATGGGAAGTCGTCTGGTCAACCCGCCTTCCGTTGGAATTCCAGAATACCTGGCCGGCGTTGGCAGCGGCAGACCTGGATCAAGACGGGAAAATGGAAATTGTTTGGGGACCAGTGAATAATCTGGGGGGTGGTCTTCAGCCGAATCCGGTTCGGGTCGTTGTGTTTGAAACGCCCGGAGACGGTTCGGACAACATGGGAGTACAGAATCCTGATGGTACCTGGCGCCCGAATGCCCAGTGGACTATTGTCAACGAAGATAATGTGGAGCAACGTCCCTTCCGCTGGATGATTTATGATATCGACGGGGATGGAACCGATGAAATTGTAGCCGGCTGCCGCCGGGGTGACGGCATTCAGGTCTATTCTGTGGACAATATTCCGGATGCGGCGGACAGTTCCGAAACCTGGACCTTGGAATTTAGTGGATTGAACGGGGTTACCTTCTATGATATGACCATCCTGAATGATATGATTGTCGGTATTGAGAGCAATGGAGATGTCTGGTTGGTTAAATACGATGCTACTGGTGATTCGTTTGTGGTGAGCGGACCGCAGGTAGGATTGGCTGGAAGAGGGTCCTGGAAATCGGCTCAAACCGTGGATATCGATAGCGATGGTACGGATGAAATTATCCTGGCTTCCTGGAGTTCTTACGACAACGATGTGTATCTCTTACAGCAATCCGGTGACACGTTGATCTCCACAAAAATTGTGGATGTACCTTCTTCCTCTTATCGTTCCTATGGTGGTGCCGTGGGCGACATCGATGCCGATGGCATGCTTGATTTTGTGTTCGGAACCCGTTCTTCGACTCCCAACGCCATTATTCACCGGGCGGAATTTCAAGGTGGTGACATCACCGATCCGGCTAACTGGGTGTTAACGGCGATCGACTCGTTGGTCTGGCCGGCGATTCAATACGATATTACCGCCATTGCGAATTTAGATGACGATCCGGAAGATGAGGTGATTTATTCCGGTATTCCGCGTGGATTAACCTCCGATTACCCGCCCCAGCCTCTGGTGATCCTGGATCTCATTCCTCAAAATCAGCCTGTGATTACCAACATCGAAGATGTACCCAATGATCAAGGCCGTCAGGTGTGGGTGATTTGGAGAGGTTCGCAGGATGACATGCAACCGTCTCTCTCGGTAACGACTCCAGAAGGAACCATTCCGGTAACGATTGTGGGTGATCAAAAAGCTGAATTTCCAAACATTGAAGTAGGCGACAAGCGTCTGGTTCCGGTATATGTTAACAATGATGGTTTAGCAAAAGCGGCTGCCGTAGGCGACATTACCGGCTACACGGTATGGCGGGTGGACGATGGTGTACCGGTTCAGGTTGCTTCGGTAGAGGCAATTCAGTCCGATATGTATGCCGCAGTTGTTCCCACGTTGGGTGATGGTCCGGATTGGGAAGCCACTTTCTTTGTAACGGCTCATACCGTCGATCCGGTGACCAACTGGAAATCCTTCCCCAAGATGGGGATGTCGGAAGATAACTTGATTCCGACCGCACCCACTGTGGAAGCACAGATGACCGATACCCAGATTCAGTTGGTGTGGGAAGAGTTGCCTGATCCGGATATTAATTACTACTCTATTCGTCGGGGAACCAATCCGGAATTCGATCCGAACGATCCTGCCACGGAAATTGGAACCACTGTTGAGACGATGTTTGTAGACGACAACGTCCAGCCCGGACAAACCTATTACTATCGGGTGGTGGCTTTCGACTTCAACGGAAATCAGGGTGAATTCTCGGAAGTGGTTTCTGCTACCGTGGTTGGTATTGCCGAAGAGAGTCTGAACATTCCGAAGGAATTCTCCTTGCATCAGAACTACCCGAACCCCTTCAACCCGGAAACGCAGATTACTTTCGATCTGCCGAAGAGAGCAGAAGTGTCGATTGTAATCTACAACTCGCTGGGGCAGAAAGTTCGGACCCTGGTCAGTGGCACTAAAGAAGCCGGTACCCATACGGTTGTGTGGGATGGGCGCAACGACCAGGGTGCTCGTGTGGCATCTGGTGTGTACATTTACATGATGCGGGCCGGAGACTTCCAGCAGGCACGTAAGATGTCTCTGATGCGATAATTACCGTTTTGCAGATTTTCTTTGGATTGGAAAAGCCCGGTTTACGCCGGGCTTTTCTGTTTTGTAGAGTGAGTGGCTTCTGGTGTTTCTATGAGATTTTATTTCGGTAAGGATTTTTCTAAGATTTTACAAATGAATTTGTCCCCAAAGCGCTGCCGCTTACTGGGCAAGTTTTTTAGACTTTCGGATCGAGATATTTTTCCGGGTTTAACGTTGGAGAATCCGAACAGCTTTGATCATTAGTTTATGCAGGCGCTCGTTGTACAGTGCTTCTCCGGGGACCATGCTGTTAATGCGCACCCACCCGTAAGCATGGATGTAGTGCCCGTTTCGCAGATAAATGGCCACATGGTTAATCCGTTCCGGGGACTTCCCGAAAAAGATCAGATCGCCGGCGTGCAGATAATCCGGATGAAGGGAATCGATAACGGTACCCACCCGGGACATGGGCCCGGTGTCGCGTGGTAGATTTACATTCAGCAGGCGAAACACGGTTTGCACAAATCCGGAGCAGTCGAATCCCTTGGCGGAAGTTCCCCCCCAAAGGTAGGGGATGCCCAGAAACCGCCTGGCGGTTTCTTCGACAGCATGAGGGGATGCTTGAATGGCTTGCTGTTCGGCATTCCGCCGCACCATCTGTTGCGGTACGTAACCGGAACGTTTGTCTGGAAGTTCTACCCGAAAAAAATCCCCACTGTTTTCAAGATATTTCAACTCCACGCCGGGTACCAGGTCGGTTAAGATTTCGCCGGTAGTATTTGGTGTGATCTGTACAATTCCGTAGTTGGCGGTAACCAGTACCTTCTCTGCTTCCGCCCAGGCACGAGCACCCGCCTCGTTCGTAACTGTAACGGAGAGTTTACTCAGCCAACCGGTGTACCCGTCCCAATTGCGAATGTAATAGAACTCATCTCGTTCGTCCAGGATTTGCACGATGGTACCCATCAGGGTCTGATTCACCAGTTCAGATTGAAACACCGATAATCGGCGGATATTGGCCACACTGATGGTTACAATGCCGTATTTCAGGGCTTCCGGGGATTGCCAGTTCCATTGGGGCATTTTGTCATCTCCTATTTTAATTAGATTGTAAAGGTATAACAGTATGGGCAAAAATCCAAATTCCAAAATTAACTGTTAGTAGGTAAAAAAATGATATTTGTTTTTCAAAATTTGAAGCGGTTTTTTGACGCATTCCCGGGTAGTTATTCCAGTGCTATGTGAAGAAAAGTCCCCGGCATTTTTGATGTACCGGGGATTTACAAGCTCTTGGATTTTCTTCGAGGGAGAATTTACTATCTGCGGCAAAATAGTATAGCTTTTTTATAAAATTTTACAAGCATTAAATTGAACTCCTTTCTTATATTCTTTTAAAGTGAGAAGTAATTGTAGCATTTAAAAGCGGTGGCGGATAATTTGAACGAGAATAACTATCTGGATTTTGTTAAGGAGCTCAGGGGGCAGATACGCGGTCGTTTGCTGACCGACCGTATGTCCCGTTACCTCTACAGCACCGATGCCTCCAGTTACCAGATTGAACCGCTGGGGGTGGTGATTCCACAGGAAGCGGAAGATGTTGCTACCGTGGTGCGGCTGGCCAGCAAGTACGGGATTCCCATCATTCCCCGCGGAGGTGGCAGCAGCTTATCTGGACAGGCGATTGGTAAGGGCATCGTATTGGATTTTACCACCCAT
>JAJRXE010000273.1 GCA_024276455.1 Calditrichota bacterium | reverse complement strand
TTCCTTACACCCTTGCGGAAGGTTGGCGAGTGCAGGTATTTGCCGGTACGAATCGGGAATACGCCCGCTCTCTGGCTATGAAACTCCGCTCGTTAAAACTCGATTCCGTCTATGTGGTCCAGTCCGAACAGTTGTTCAAAGTGCAGCTGGGCAATTTTGTCGAGCGGCAGGAAGCAGAAAAATTGCTGAACCGCCTCTGGTATGCCGGAATTGACAATGCCTGGATTGTAAAAACCACCATCCACGTTCCTAAAACCACCCCACGGGCTCAACCTGCCGGCACGGAAAAGGCGAGCGACTTTAGCCGGCAACTTACCTTTGCCATCCAGGTGTTTGTGACCAGCAGCCCTCAAAAAGCCGATTCCATTAAAAATCTGGCGCACCGGAAACTGGGATTGAAAGCAAAAACTTTTTTTGCGGCAAACGTCTGGAAAGTGTTGGTAGGAGAGTTTTCGAACGAAATAGATGCCCGAAACGTTTTAGCGCTCGTCAAACAAAGCGGATTTCCGGATGCCTGGGTAACCCAGGTCGAGAAAACCAACCATTAACCCCTTCAAAGCGAAAGAGCGGTTCAACCATGAAAGATTGAACCGCTCTCTGTTTCGGGGAACTTAAGGCGTATATTTCTTTATCTTTGCCTTCACTTTGATTTTTAGCTTCATGACAAGCTCCTTTCTGGAAAAATTTCTCTGGAAATGTTACTCAATTTTAGTTCTCTACCCCGGTTTTTTCTGTGACAAATGTCGAAAATTAAATTTTTAAAAATTGCCGTTTCTTATCTTAACCCACTTTATCTTTTGCACTTACCTCACAATTATTATCGTCCCCTATTTCACAAAAGTTTAGAAAAATCAAATATTTTTCTTTCGCAGCCTTATTTTAACCGTTTTTTCAACCTCCCTCTTTTTGTTCGTCCTCCGCTTCCATCGCCATCTAATACTCATCGAAAGATGAACTTGTTTCCCCCAAATTTAAATTCTCCTTCGGAAACCTTTGCCCAACACCTCATGCACATCGGAAATGATCACAAACGCCTCGGGGTCTATTTCTTCAATAATTTCGGTGAGAATCCCAATTTCTTTACGCGTTACCACCGTTAAAATAACGTCCCGCTCAACATTTTTGTAGAGCCCCCTTCCTCGCAGAACGGTGGCACCGCGGCTTAATTCGTGCATAATGGCCCGCGAAATTTCCTGGTGCTTATCCGAAATAATAAAAGCCGACCGGGCATAATCGAAGCCGTCCAGAATAACGTCCACTAACTTGCTGGAGACGAAAAGCAGGAAAAAGGCGTAGAGGGTCAGTAACATCGCCGGACGATCCACCGTCAAATTTTTGTAATGAATTACCAGCCCGGCAAAGGTAATCACGAAAAAATCGGTGAACATGATGGCTTGTCCGGGTTTCACTCCCAACCTTTTGTGGAGGATGGCCGCTACAATGTCGGAGCCCGCCGTGGTCCCTTTGAATTTAAAAATAATTCCCAATCCCACCCCCAACAGGACGGCTCCAATCAAAATCAGGAAAAGGAAATCGTCCTGCCGCAAATAGCGGATTGTTTCCGTATTCTGCAACTGGATCCATCCCAATCCGGGAATATCGCCGCGAAACAAATCGATGAAAAAGGAATTCACTGTGAATCCGTAAAATGTTCGGGCACCAAATCGTTTGCCCAGTTCGCGAATCCCCCAGAGGTAGAGCGGAACGTTAAACAGCCACATCATGAGTCCTACTGGCAACCGGTTGTTGGAAAGGTAATGCAAGGCCATCGAGAGTCCGCTCACCCCGCCGGGAACCACCCGTGCGTCCACCAGGAACACTCCGATTCCCAGAGCCATAATGGCGGCTCCCAGGGTAATGAACAAATAATCGAAGAAAGGTAAATTTTTAAACAAGCGTCCCATTCGTGCTCTCCAGTTTCAAAAACCGCTCTGACTTTGCAATTTCCATACCAGCGAACCAACCTTTTTTCTTAACTAAAATTCTGTCAACCCCTTACCGATTTTTCACGGCAAAAGTGTTAAGATGATTGCCATGACCAAAGGTTACACAATTCAAGAAATGGTAAAATCTCCGGAATTTCTTTTTCAATTTTGGGAATCCGAAAATTCCGGCGGAAAACCTGCGATGCCCGGTCAATCAAAAATTTTTCTTTTTTTCGATTTAAATCACATCTTTGGGGAAGAAAATTGAAGATTTTTAGATTGAAGCCCATTTCAATATTGCATGAGGGGAAGACATATTCTATATTTCGAACAAATGTGAGCTTTTTGGGGGTAGCCAAAGCAAAACACCATTTTTGTCTGAATTCAATCCAAAAATCCAATTTTCGACAGGACAATGGCCTCAAGACCAATAAAAATACTCTACATTGAAGACGATGCCAGTTCGCGCATGCTGATTAAGAAAATCCTCAGTCGCTTTCCCATTACTTTTCTGGAAGCGGAAACCGGATTGGCGGGATTACAGAAAGCCCAGCAGGAACATCCTGACCTGATCCTCATGGACATCAACCTGCCTGACATTTCGGGGACGGAGTTAGCCACTAAAATTAAAAGCACTCCCGAACTGCAGGATATTATTGTGGTGGCTCTCACTGCCATTAACGAGCCGGATGCCCGGGAAATTACCCTGATCGCCGGCTGCGACGGTTTTTTAACTAAACCGATTGACCTGGAAAAATTTCCCGATCAGGTGTTTGCCTTCCTGAAAGGCAAGCGGGAGATATTGGAAGGGGAGAAGCAGGACTTTTACCGTCGGAAATACGAAAAATCGCTGGTGGATCGCCTGACCGCCAAAATTCTGGAATTAGAGGAATCGAACCGGAAACTGGCCCAAACCTCGCAAAAGCTCCAACTCTACAGCGAGAACCTGGAAAAGATTCTGGAAATTTCCTCCCGGTTGCAGCTGTGCAGCAATCCCAATCAGCTCAAAAAACAACTGGTTGACGAAATATGCGACAATTTCCAATTTGACCGCTGCATTTTTATCGATGTGGACGCGGAAAAAATGAAGCTGGTGGTGAACTATGCGCGGGGATTCCCCTCCGACATCCGCAAAAAATTGAACATTCCGTTCGACAACCAATATTTGCAGAATTTATTTAAAGAAAAGCAGATCATTCACGTGGTCGAACCGGAAAAAATTCAAGAGCCTCACTTGCGGGATATCCTAAAAAAATCAAGGGTACGGGAGTTTCTGTTTGCCTACCTGGGCACGCCAATGAGCCCGTTGAAGCCTTCGGACTTGCGAGAGCGAATCAAACCGCTTCTGGAAACCACCACTCCCACCCTCTACAATCAGGACGAAGCAGACGCCGAGCTCATCATCGAGCACCTGCAGGAGTACATGTCCAGCGAATCGTTCTACCGGGGAGGATTCGTTTTTATGGACAACCTTCGGTCGGAAAAGAAGATTTTTCCGGAACAAATCCGATTGCTGGAGACCTTCTTTCGCACCACCGGTTACATTTACCAGAATCTGCTTTTGATGGAAGAGCTACGTTATCTATTCATTCGGGCAGAGAAGGAAGCCATCACCGACCATCTCACCAATCTGTTCAATTACCGTTATTTTATTCAACAACTGAATCGGGAAATCAGTCGAGCCCGGCGCCACCACACCAAATTTTCGTTAATTATGATTGACATTGACTTCTTCAAGCAGTACAACGACACGTTCGGCCACCAGGCAGGAGACCTGGTGCTCCAGCGGATTGCCCGTTTAATGATGGAAAACACCCGTTCCAGCGACATTGTTTCCCGCTATGGGGGAGAGGAATTTGTGATTATTTGCCCGGAATTGAACAAAACCGAGGCCATCAAAATGGCAGAAAAACTCCGCGCCATCATCGAAACCACCCCTTTCCCGAACGTCAATAAGCTTCCCAGCGGAAAACTCTCCATCAGTCTGGGGGTGGCCACCTTTCCGGACGACGCAAAAGAGGCTGCCGCTTTGATTAAAAAAGCCGACGAAGCCCTTTACCTTGCTAAATCCAGCGGGCGAAATTGTGTTCGAACCCTCTCCGCCTGATTTTTCCTAACCGCACCATCCGCTTTTCTTCGATTTTTTCTGACAATTGGGCGTTTCTTTTCTTAAATTCGTTTTTAGACAACTATTTTCAATGAACCTCGTATTTTCTTTTTGATATAACGGAGGCCTCTGTCATGAAAATTTTTCTTTCCTTTCTGGCTACTCTGTTGCTGTTGCCGCTTTCGCTCTTTTCTCAAACCATTTTCCAACAGCCCCTCTCTCCCCGCATCGCCAACTACCAGATCACCGTCCGATTGGATACCGAAAAGAAACTGCTTCAGGGAGAGGAAACAATTCGGTGGCGAAATCACACCGCCAATCCCACTCGCGAACTGCAATTTCATCTTTACATGAACGCCTTTCGCAATCGCGAGTCCAGTTTTCTGAAAAATCGCCATCTCCGTATTCGGCGCTTTGATGTCAAAACCGGGCAACTGGGCGGCGTGGATATTAAACAGCTTGTTGTTGACTCTGAATACGATCTCACCAAAAAGATCGAATTCATCCATCCGGACGACGGTAATGAGCAAGATTCCACCGTGATTCGTGTCCCTCTGCCCCGGGAAGTGAAGCCGGGGGAAAGTGTGGAGATTCAGATTCAGTTCGAAACCCGTTTGCCGGAGATTATTGCCCGCACCGGTTACAGCGGCGACTTCTTTCTAATCGCCCAATGGTTTCCCAAATTAGGAGTTCTGGAAGACAAGGGCTGGAACTGCCATCAATTCCATCCCAATTCGGAGTTCTTTTCCGATTTCGGCGTGTACGATGTTTCCTTCACCCTGCCGAAAGAATATGTGGTGGGCGCTACCGGAATCCTGGTCTCGGAAGAAAGAGGCGATTCGTTGCAAACGCTGCTCTTCCATGCCGAGGACGTCCACGATTTTGCTCTGACCGCCTATCCGCGCTTCCAGAAAGCCACCCGGGAAATCGAAGGTGTACAGGTCGTCCTGCTGTACCCGCCGGAACACGCCGGTATGGTGGAACGCTACTTCATCGCCATTACCTACGCCTTGCAGGACTTCGGCTCCTGGTACCTGCCCTATCCTTACCCCAATCTCACCCTGGTCGATCCACCTATTTACGGCATGAATGCCGGAGGAATGGAGTACCCCTGCTTTATTACAGTGGGAAGCGTGTGGGGCATGCCGAAGGGATTCAAATTATTACCGGAAGAGGTGACCGTCCACGAGTTCGGTCACCAATATTTCTACGGCATTCTCGCCAACAACGAATTCGAAGAGGCCTGGCTGGACGAAGGGTTTACCAGTTACGCCACCACCAAAGTGCTGGACAAACATTTTGGCAAACACACCTCGTTTTTAACCCTGGGGGGCATCTTGATGGGCGATTTCGACCATCAGAAGAAAACTTACATGGAACATCCCAAACGCGATTACATCGTCAAACCGAGCTGGAAATTCGAATTAGGAGACTACGGCCGAATGGTGTACTCGAAAGCCATGCTAACCCTGATGACCCTGGAGAATTACCTGGGTGAAGACACCATGGGCAAAATCATGAAAACCTACTTTCAGCGCTGGAAATTTAAACACCCCCACACGCAGGATTTCATCGACATCGTGAACGAAATCGCTCCCGAAAACATGGACTGGTTCCTCAAACCCGCTCTTTACGGCACCGAAGTCCTGGACTACGAGGTTTACCAGATTGCCTACCGTAAAACCAAATCGCTTACTAAGGAGCAAGCAGACTCGCTGGAACAACCGTACAATAATTCGGTCACCGTACTGCGAAGGGGGGAGTTTGTGTTTCCCGTTGAACTACGGGTTGTTTTCGACAACGGAGACACCCTGACAACCCACTGGGACGGAAAGGAACGTTACAAAATTTTCCATTTCCAACGGCCGGAAAAACTGGTCTCCGCTTGCGTGGATCCGGAAAACAAGATTTACCTGGATATTAACTGGACTAACAACTCCAGAACGTTCCGGCAGAACGAACTGGCTTTTCAGAAACACTGGCTGGCGTCTTTGAGCCTGTTCCAGAATTTTCTCCTTTCGCTGTTCACTTTCTAACCGTCACGAAAAAACACCATGAGGAATAAAAATGATTGCATTTTCCATGAAAAGCGGTTTGCAGCGCGGTTGGCAACTCAAGCGAATTCTGGCCATTTTTTGGCTGGGTAACCTGCTAATCGCGGCTCTGTTTCTGCGTCCTTACACCCGCAGTTTCTACCAATTCTTTAAATACCGGCTGGTTACCGATCAACTGGCCCGGCAAAACCTCTACACCTACTTTGCCGAATTTTACCACTATATGAAGCCGGCCGTCGAAACCGCCCGCTTAACGCTCAATCTGGGAGGCCTTCTGTTTTTTGTCCTTACCATTCTCTTGAGTGGCGGACTGGTGTACTACCTGCTAAACCGGGAGGAAGTGCAGCTACGCACGTTCTGGAGCCAATGCGGCTATTTCCTCGGGCGGATGAGTCGCCTGGTGCTCCTCAGTGTTCTGTTATTTCTCACCGTTGTACTGCTCAGCGGAATCGTCTTTGCCCTGATTTTCTGGATTTTACCGGAGCATTCTCCTGAAAATCAGATGTTCTGGGCAGCCGTACTCGGCGCCGTGTTTACCCTGTTTTTTTTGATTCTTTACTTTATTGTGCTGGATTTGAGCAAAGTTTACCTGGTGCGGAACGATTCCCCGGTTGTGCCCGCTTTCCGTCACGCTCTTCGGCTGTTCGGCAAGCAGTTCGGGAAGCTTTTGGTCACCTATGCGCTCTTTTATCTGTTAAGCGCAGCGCTGTTTGGGTTTTCCTTCTGGCTGCACTCGCAGGTGCCAGGAAATTCCGGTTGGCAAATCGCCGTGGGGTTTGCTTTGACCCAGATTTTCCTGGTATTGCAGTTCTGGTTTAAATTTGCCCGCATCGGCGCGCTGGTTGTGTACACCCAGAATGCGGAATAAAGGGAGGGAAAAACCGAATTTCTCCCGGTAATCGGAAAGACCGGGTCAGGTACCGAAACAACGATCGCCGGCATCCCCCAAGCCGGGCAGAATATAGCCCTTTTCGTTCAACTGGCGATCCAGTCCGGCCACGTACACGGTCACGTCCGGGTGCTTCTCTTCCATGAGCCGGACCCCCTCCGGGGCGGCGATGAGAGCCATCATGGTGAGTTTTTGGGCTCCGTATTTTTTCAGAGTCGTAGCAGCGGCACTGGCACTGCCTCCGGTGGCCAGCATCGGATCGACCAACACCACTTCCATCTCCGCCAACCCCGCCGGTAAATTCACGTAATAATCCACCGGTTGCAAGGTGGTTTCGTCCCGGTACAGCCCCAGCATGCCAACCCGGGCCTCCGGAATAATTGACAGTACTCCGTCGATCATTCCCAGACCCGCCCGTAATACCGGCACGACGGTAATTTCCCGCTTCAATATTCTTCCGGTAGTCTTTTCCAACGGGGTTTGTACCTTCTTCTCCATGGTGGAGAAATCCCGACAGATTTCATAGGTCATCAACGCCGCAATCTCTTTTAACAACCGACGGAACTCACTCGGCGGCGTGTGAACGTCTCGCAAGCGGGTCAATTTGTCGTCTAACAAGGGATGTTCGACAATAATTAGGTTTTTAAAGTTTCCGCTCATGCCCGCTTCCCTTCCAAGCAAATGAATCCATTAAATTCCGCTTCGAATTTTTACTAAATATAGGGAGATCAACGGATAGGGGCAACTGTTTTCCCGGAAGGCGGGATATCCGAGCTCAATATTCCCGTTTTGCTCAAGCGGCTGGCCCGTTTTTC
>JAJRXE010000272.1 GCA_024276455.1 Calditrichota bacterium | reverse complement strand
GATCAGTGTGTGAAAAATCATGTGCGTTTTTACAACGAATTTTACGTAACGGACTTGATTATTAAAGACAACGTGGCTCGCGGAGTGGTGGCGTACGATATGATCGGCGGGCAGTTTGTGACCTTCCACAGCAAGGTAACCATGTTTGCCACCGGTGGTTACGGCCGGACGTTTAAGATTACCTCCAATGCCCATGCCAATACCGGGGACGGATTGGGTATTGTTTTACGGGCGGGGCTGCCACTGGAAGACATGGAATTTGTCCAGTTCCACCCCACCGGATTGTACCGCTACGGCATTTTGCTCACCGAGGGAGCCCGGGGAGAAGGGGCTTACCTGTTGAACAAGGATGGCGAGCGCTTCATGGCGAAATATGCTCCCAAGTTAATGGAACTGGCACCGCGCGACCTGACCGCTCGTTCCATCCAAACCGAAATTGACGAGGGACGGGGCATCGATGGGAAGGATTACGTGTATCTGGACTTGCGTCACCTGGGCGAGAAGCGCATTAACGAGCGGTTGCCGGAAATTACCGGCTTCTGCCGCAAAATTGCCGGAGTGGATCCGGTGAAAGAGCCCATTCCCATTCAGCCTACCGCCCATTATTCCATGGGTGGCATTCCGGTCACCATCAATTCCGAAGTGCTGGCTGATGGTAAATCGCAGGTGGTGGAAGGATTTTACGCGGCGGGCGAATGTGCGTGCGTATCGGTGCACGGAGCCAATCGGCTGGGAACCAACTCTCAGCTGGAAACCATCGTCTTCGGTCGCCGGGCCGGAAAAGCCATTGTGGACTTTTTGAACAAAAACGGCGTGGAAAAAGCCGAACTTCCGGACGACCAGGTGAAAGCCGCCATCGACCGCGTGGTGAAAGTGCGCGACAATAAAGGCGATGAAAAAGTGGCCGTTATCCGGCGCGAACTGCAGGAAGTGATGATGAATAAGGTGGGTATTTTCCGCGACGAAAAACGCCTCACCGAAGCCCTGGAAAAGGTTCGGGAATTGGAGGAACGGGCTGAACACATTCAAATTGACGACAAAGGGATGAAATTTAACACCGATTTGACCGAGGCGCTGGAATTGGATAATCTCCTTCACTTTGCGGAAATCATTGTTGGCGGTGCCTTAAACCGCCAGGAAAGTCGCGGTTCGCAATACCGGAAAGATTTCCCCAAACGCGACGACAAAAACTGGCTCAAACATACCATCGCCTTCCGCAAAGACGGTAAGATTGAATTTGATTATAAACCTGTGGTGATTACCAAATTTCAACCAAAGGAAAGGAAATACTGATGATACAGGTAAAAGTCAAAGTATATCGATTCAATCCTGAGAAAGGAGACAAGAAGCCTCACTACGATGAGTTTACCGTAGAGGCGGATCCCACCGAAAAAGTATTAGACCTTTTGCACAAAATTAAATGGGAACAAGACGGTACCCTGGCCTTCCGGCGTTCCTGCGCTCACGGAATTTGCGGCTCCTGTGCCATGAAGATTAATGGTCAGAACCGGCTGGCCTGCGAAACAAATTTGAAGAATTTGAAAGATCCCACCCGGGTGACCATTGAACCGTTGCAGTCTCTGCCGGTAATTAAGGACCTGGTTGTGGACATGAGCGATTTCTTCAAAAAATACGAAATTGTTAAACCCTATCTGATTGCCAAAACCCCGCCGCCTTCGGCGGAACGCTACCAGTCGGTGGAAGACCGGCAACTCATTGATGAATCCACCAAATGCATTTTGTGTGGTGCCTGCAGTACTTCCTGTCCTTCTAACTGGAAGAATCCCAACTTCCTGGGACCAGCCGCTTTGCTGAAGGCATTCCGGTACAGCTTTGACTCTCGCGACGAAGGCGCAGCCGAGCGTCTGGACATTGTGGACCAGAATGACGGAGTGTGGCGTTGTCACACCATCTTCAATTGTGTGGAAGCCTGTCCGAAGGAAATTAATATTACCTGGCACATCTCCGAGCTGAAGAAGCGCCTGGTAAGCCGGGATTATTAATCCCCGGAGAATAAAAGTGTGGTCTGCTGCCGCTTCTCCGCGAGGCGGTGGCAGGCACTTTTAGCGATGGGTGAGGTTCTTCTCCTTCTGACGAAAGTACCACCAACATTTTACCTTCAAATAAATCGAATCCAGCCGGGACGGCGAAATACGAAATTGCCTGGCGATATCGCGTCGGACTTCAAGATTGTCCAGGGTGGCTCCCCGGCTTAAAATGCTGTCCATGTAGGCATTGTAAATTCCTATTTCCTGTTGAGAGGGTTCCAGACGATCCGGTTTCTGAGGATGCCAGTCCTTGAGCGCCCACAAGAACCCGACTTCCGGCAGATACACTGCCCCGGTGGCGGAGGGTGTTCCCACGGTGTCGCATTCGCGGAAAACGTAAACAATAACTTTTTTCTTCGGAGGCGGTTCCCCGGGCCAGCGGACTGCCAGACGGATTTGTTCCATCACTTCGTGGGTCTTCAACCAGGGAGGCACCTTGATTTTAATCACGTCGTAATCGGCATTAAATTCCATCTGAACAATTCGATATTGGACATCGGGCGGGCATTGTGCAATTCCGGAATGCCAGAAAAAGAATAGTAGGGCAATAATGTAGTACCACCTCTTCATTGACTTTACCTGTTTCTATTAATTAAACGATGAGGGCGAAAAAAATTTTCAAAAAATAAATTAGTTCTTTCTTTGTCTGGAAAGTTCCGTTAATTTCGGGGCGGATTAAATTTGAGGCCCATAATGGAAAAGGAGCAACAGTCTGCCTCTCCGCAAAGCGAAATAATTAAGCTGTTAGGGTTGTTCTTATTTCTTTATCTTTTCCTCTTCAGTCTGGAATTAATGGGTGCTTCCCTCAAATTGTTCGGAAAAGGCTTCGCCGCCACGCTTATTCAAAACACTACCAATCCTTTTGTCGGTCTATTCATCGGTGTCCTGGCTACTTCCATTATTCAGTCTTCTTCCTCCACGACTTCGTTGGTGGTGGGCATGGTGGCCGGCGGGGTACTCACCATCCCCAATGCCATTCCGATCATCATGGGCGCCAACATTGGAACCTCGGTCACCAATACGCTGGCTTCCCTCCCGCAGATTAACCGCAGTAACGAATTTCGGCGATCCTTTGCGGCCGCGACCGTTCACGATTTTTTCAACATCCTCTCGGTATTGGTTTTATTCCCCTTGCAGCTAACCACCAATTATTTGGGACGGGCTGCCGGATTGTTGGGGACGGAATTTCAGTATGTGGGTGGATTGAAATTCCTCAGCCCGGTGAAGGCGTTAACCCATCCCCTGGTAGAGGTGTTTAAAGAATTTCTGGGAGCGTATCCCTGGTTTCTTTTAATCCTTTCCATTGTCCTGCTCTTGTTTTCGCTCAAGAAAATGGTGGATGTGTTAAAAGCCGTGGTGGTGAAACGGGCAGAGAAATGGTTCGACCGCTATCTGTTTAAAACCTCAGTACGGGCTTTCGTCGTGGGTGCACTGTTGACCACCCTGGTGCAGAGCAGTTCCATTACCACCTCGTTGGTGGTGCCTATGGCAGGGGCCGGAATGCTGACATTGGTTCAAATATTCCCCTATACGTTGGGCGCAAATATTGGAACAACCGTCACGGCGATTCTGGCGGCTCTGGTAACTCAAGACCTCTCGGCCATTGTTGTGGCTTTTTCGCATCTGCTTTTTAACATTAGCGGAATGATTGTTTGGTGGCCCTTTAAACAGGTTCCCATTTTTCTGGCAAAAACCTTTGCGGAATACTCTGTAAAAAGTAAATTTATTCCGTTTTTTTACGTTTTGATTACGTTTTTCATCATACCAATTGCAGGCATTTATTTCTTAAGATAAGAGGGAAGAACTATGTTTAAACAATTATTGTCTATTTTTCGCAAAGACACCTTGATGGATCAAGCCTATCGCCGCTCGTTCGAGATGCTGGATATTACCCGCGATATGTTTCTGAAGGCCAAAAACTCTTTGCGTCATACCGAGAGCAACTATGTCGATGTCAATATTTACGATAAAGACATTGAGGTCAACAAATACGAACGGGAAGTGCGTCGGAATGTGTTTAATCATCTGGCGGTGAGCGGTCTGGAAACCCTGCCTTCCGGTTTAGTGTTGGTGAGTATTATTATTGATATCGAGCGAATTGGCGATTATACCAAGAATATGGTTGAGCTGGCCATGAATCATCCCGAACGATTGCAGGGAGGAAAGTTTGAAGAAGACCTGCAGAAAATCGAGGCGGCGGTAGAAGACAATTTTATTCGCACGAAGTATTGTTTTGAAAAAGCTGATGAGGAGGCGGGCTTGAAGCTGCTCCAGGAATACCAGTGGGTAAACCGGGTGTGCGACCAGTGTGTGATTGGCCTGGTGAAAGAGGAGGATAAAAATATTCGGGCCGGCGATGCGGTCTCTCTTGCACTCTATTTCCGCTGGCTCAAGCGAATCAATTCTCACTTACGTAATATCACCACCAGCGTGGTGAATCCGTTCGATCGAATCGGATTTAACCCCAAACAGTCGGATTGACCGTTTCAAGGACCTGAAGTCCAACGGAACAATATTGGTGCCCGGATTACAAATGTTGTTCCGTTGGAACATACATTCCTATTGCATTTTTTGATGTTGAATTGAATCGTTTTGAAATCGTTCAATGGGTTTTGTGGCGGGGTCTGGTTTTGAGTGTGAGCCCCGGGGTTGAATGGACGGTTGATATTCAATCAGGATTATTTGGGATGGGCTGGGCGGTTAGGCAAGGTTTGCCGCCTGTTGCGATTCCTCGGCTGCGTTTTGTGAAACACCAATTCGAAGGGGCGGATTGCCGGGGGAACAAATTAATACCCGGTTCTCTGTAAAAACAAGATTAACCAGGTTCTCCGCGGAAAGGTCTCAAACGCCTGAATTCTTTACGGGATATTTAAATCCATTGCCACAGCGGATTTCTCCTAACGCTTGAGTATTCTCAATTTTTTTGACAAAAGGTAACTTTTAACTGGCGAAAAACGCCAACGTAAAAATACGTTGTTGACACTACCTGTTTCGTAGCCGCTATTCCAAAAATCCGATTATGCCTGAGGGAAGGTCTGAAAAAAGATTGAATCCAGAGAGTAACATTTTCTACTTTAAAGGCATTTGCAGATCAGCGAAATCGTAAGCAGTGAATCGATGGGAGAGTAAAAATGGCGAAAAAAGTGTTACGCATGGTGGTCATTTTGTTGGTGGTATTGGTAATTGGATTTGGGGTGTTTGTACTGTTACAGATTCAAAAATTGAAGCCCGAATACGCCGGGACGGTGCAACTGGCGGAGGTGCAGGACACGGTCAGAATTTCGCGGGATGACTGGGGAATGATTCACATTGAGGGAAAGACGACCCGGGATGTGATCTTCGCCTCCGGCTACGTTGCTGCTCGGGAACGTTTGTGGCAAATGGAATTGATGCGCCGGCTGGCCCTCGGACGGCTCTCGGAAGTGTTTGGCGATACCACCCGTAAAGTCGACCGCTTATTTTTAACTCTGGGGGTGGATTCCCTGGTGGAACAAATGTATCCCCGGCTTTCCGAGGAATCGAAACAGTGGCTTAGTTGGTACACGGAGGGAATCAACGCTTACATCGAAGAAAAAAAAGACGATCCGCCACTGGAATTTGTGTTAATGCGTTTACGCCCGGAGGAATGGAGGCCTCAGGATTGTTTACTGCAAACCCGGGTCATGGCCTGGTTTCTAAATTTTAATTGGAAGGCGGATTTATTGTATGGGTTGTTGCAATCGAAGCTGCCGGCTCACTATTTCGCCTCCCTTTTGCCGGAGTGGAAAAAACACCCCACCATTCTGGCCGACCAGGAGACGAAAAAATGGGTACAGGAACTTTTTGCAGTGGATGCCCAGGCGCGTTCTCTGATTAACTGGAACACCACTCAGTGGGGAAGCAATAGTTGGGTCATATCGCCCCGAAAAACCGTCGGCAAAGCGGCTATTCTGGCCAACGATCCGCACCTGGGTCTGACTCTTCCGTCCATCTGGATTGAAATGCACCTGAAAACTCCGGAATTCAATGTGTCCGGATTCAGTTTTCCGGGAAGTCCGGGCATTGTAATCGGCCGCAACGAATACATTGCCTGGGGCGAAACCAACGGTATGATTGACGATAGCGATTATTTTATTGAAACGGTTGATACCCTGGCCGGAACCTATTTACAGGACAGAAAACCCCAAATGCTGGCGGTGTTTTCCAGGTTGCTTAAAATTAAAGATCAACGTGACGAAATTCTAACTGTTTACGCCACACCCCGGGGACCTCTTTTTAACGCCATTTTGTCTGACTACAAGCCCTCTCGATTTTTATCTTTTCATTGGACTGGATTTGAATTCTCCGACGAATTGTTGACCTTCATTCATCTGGCCAAAGCCCGGAATTGGGACGATTTTAAAGAGGCGGTTTCTCATTTTACCGTCCCGACACAAAATTTTGTTTTTGCCAGCAAAAGTGGCGATATCGGTTATTATTTGGCGGGGCGCATCCCCCTGCGAAGCTATGGGAAGGGGCTGGTACCGGTTCGCGGAGACCAAAGCGCCAACCGCTGGGTGGGCTGGATTCCCTTTGAAAAACTTCCTCACGCTTTCAATCCAGAGCGGGGATGGATTGTGACCGCCAATAATAAAATCGAGGCCGGGAAGGGAGTCTATTTGTCCGAGCTTTGGGAGCCTCCTTACCGGGCGGAACGTATTGTGCAAATGTTGCAGGGCGATTCTCTGCTTTCGGGGGAGAGGGTGAAGGCCATACAGTTCGATACAAAAAATCTGCTGGCCCGGGAAGTGTTGCCCATACTGCTTTCGGAATTACCACCGGCATTGCTGGATTCTCTTTACAACTCGCGGGTGGCAACTCTGTTAAACCACTGGAACTTCGAGATGAACAGAGAATCGGTGGCGGCCAGCATTTTTGAGGTGACCTTGTATTATCTGATTCAAAATATTTTCCTGGATGAAATGGGGGAAGATTATTTTAAATTATTTACCAACCTGCCGAACTTTTACCTGCGCATTTTTGTTAAAATATTTAGAGATGCACATTCACCCTGGTTCGATGATCGAACGACTTCTCAAAGGGAGAATCGTCGGGCAATAATTACCAAAAGTTTTCTGGAAGCGATTCAATATTTGCAACACCATTATGGCAAAAATCTTTCCGATTGGGAATGGGGAAAGGTGCATCCCTTGGTGTTAAAACATTCGTTGGGAGTGGTCAAAGTGACCGAGATACTCTTTAATCGGGGACCGTTTCCGGCAGCAGGAAGCGGAGCCACTGTAAATGTGGGGACTTATCTTTACAAAATGCCCTTTACCATGGTAGCAGGAGCCTCCATGAGGATGGTGGTGGATTGGTCGGAACCGGATATTTACTACAGCGTTTTAACGGGAGGAAATAGTGGCAATTTCCTGTCGGCTCATTACGATGATCAGATAGAGTTGTGGCTAAATGGGGAATATAAAGAAGTGGGGTTAAGTCGTTGGAAAATAAAAAATAAGCTTGTGTTATTTCCGGCGAGGAAGAAAATTTTAAATTGACTTGACAATCTGTATTTTAGCTGCTATATTTGTCGCCGCTTTGGTTGTTGAATATGAAATGAGTGTTGGAAAATAAAATTTTGAATATTGACAAGCGGAAGAAATTTCCCTAAATTTAATGACGCGAAATAAATGATCTTTGACATGGATTTGAGTACTTTTACTACTTTCTAGGTTAATTTACCTAGAGGGGGTAAGAGGGAGAGATTGAGTGCATAGCGAGCGTTATAGAAGAGATTCATGGACAACGG
>JAJRXE010000271.1 GCA_024276455.1 Calditrichota bacterium | reverse complement strand
TAGCATTGAATATAAAGACCCCTGGCTGATTGATTATGATGATCCCCCTTACGGAAGGCGTAACCAGAGCCTGGCAGCGCCTTTCAAGAAATATGCCGCACCTCTAAAATTGACCCTCAACTCTAACTTCCAGGGCGTGTTTTTGAATCAGGGATATGATGAAAATACACAGATTTGGACACCACCCTATTACTCCGTCCGTGCCCCACAGCAGCAGGCGCTTTCCTTTCATGGGGAGGACATCACCTGGTACTTTCAGCGCTGGGAGGGGGATGATGTGCGCTTTCAGCATTCCAACCAGAGGGAAACGGCGGTGGTGTTTCAGGCCGATGGTGCCGAGGCGCGGGCGGTGTACAAGGGTCACCTGGCCAGCAGCACCCCCGAGGCCATTGCTCCTAACAATCCGCGCAAGCTGGTGTACGATGGTAGCACCTTTCAGCTGGTGTATGAAGACCAGGGGGAAATCTACTACACCCGCTACAATGCCAGCCAGCAGGAGTGGGAACAGGAGGGGAGTTCCCATTTCAGTCTATTCCCGGTCTAATCAACTTTCCCTAATAGCCTTCCTAGAATATTAGAAATCTTTGGTTTCATTTTCATTCCTTTTTTATTGATTATTTAATCAACCGGCATTCTGGCGATATACGATCTATCCGCACGCCTGATTTGTCGTCTGGTGAGCGGGCACTACCCGGCGGACGTACATCAGGTGGTGTGGGATGGTCGGGATGCGTCCGGCGCGCCGGTAGCCAGCGGAGTGTACCTGTACCGGCTGAACGTTCGCGGCCTGGTCAGTGGTAAAACCTTCCGGCAGACCCGCAAGATGCTGTTGTTGAAATAGAGGGGATTATCTTCCTTGCAGTGCCGGTCAGGTTTGAAATGACCGGCACTTTTTTATTGCTGCCCACGAATTTTCACGAAAGGACACGAAAAAAATGTTCACCCTTCGCTCTTCGCCCCTCACCCTTCGTCGCCTGGTTGTCTCACAAATTGTGATTTAAAAATCGCCGGTTCGCTGATTCTCCGGTTCCCCGGTTCGGAGAGAAGGGTAAGGCCGTAAACGGCCTGAGGGATGTTGGCCGTGGGGATCCCATTTTCCCACGTTTGAAAACGTAGGCTAAATTCGTGCCGTCCCTGACGGGGCGCGTTTGGTTCCGCACTAAAATTAGCCCGTAAGTGAAGTGACGACGATGCGAACAGGCGATTGGGCGAGATTACAGAAAAATCCTGGAGGATTTTTCAATGGCGCACAAATGATCTTTACCCCAAAAAGTAGACAAAAAATCAAGGACGATTTTCAAGCAAGACGACTCGGAGAGTCGTGCTACAAATGCACTTGCCTAAAGCCCGAGGTTACCGTTCAGTCTGGGCACGGTGCACCAGAGCCTGCTTGATCTGCTTAATCAGCCCCGGTCCTTCATAAATGAAACCGGTGAATAATTCAATCAGGCTGGCACCCGCTGCCAGTTTTTCCAGGGCGTCTTCCGCGGAATGAATGCCCCCCACTCCGATGATGGGAAAGGTCCCACCGGAGCGTTGATGCAGGTAGCGGATCACCTCGGTGGAACGCCTGGCCAAGGGCTTGCCGCTTAAACCACCCGCCCCAATTTTCTCTAATCGCCGGGGAGAAGTGCGCAGTCCCTCCCGGGCAATGGTGGTATTGGTGGCAATCACCCCGTCCACCCCGGTTTCCTGCACAATCTCAACCACGTCGTCCAGCTGACTATCGTTCAAGTCCGGTGCAATCTTCAGCAACAAAGGTTTGCGCCGGGGCATTTGGGCATTTACCGCCTGGAGGTGAAGAAGCAGCTGACGCAGGGGCTCTTTTTCCTGCAACTGGCGCAAATTGGGAGTGTTGGGGGAACTCACGTTCACCACAAAAAAATCCACCACCTCGTACAATTCCCGGAAACAAAATTCGTAATCCTCTTTGGCCTTCTCATTGGGAGTATCCTTATTTTTCCCGATGTTACCCCCAATCAACAGGGTCGGATCTTTCCGTTTTTCCAGTCGCCGGCGCACCGCTTCCACCCCGTCGTTGTTGAATCCCATGCGGTTAATTAATGCCTGGTCTTCCACCAGACGAAACAGACGCGGGCGGGGATTCCCTTTTTGGGGACGCGGTGTAACCGTTCCAACCTCCACAAAGCCAAATCCCAGGGCTCCCATCGCCTCAAAAACCTCGGCATTTTTGTCCATCCCCGCGGCAAGCCCCACGGGATTGCGAAAGGTAAGCCCAAACACTTCTCGCTGCAAAGCCGGATGTTCGAAGCGGGACAGTTGGGCTAATAACGAACTCACCGGCGGCATTCGCAGCAGGGTAAAAACCACTTCATGAATCGTTTCGGGTGGAAACAGGAAAAGGAAACGGCGCAAAACGCGATAAAAGGGTATCATGGGCAGATTACGATTTTCTCACATTATGTTCTGAAAAATTAGTTGCCATCGAACGTGCGTGTAAACGCCCGGTCTGGCAGGTGACAATTTACACAAAATCCGAGACAAATGGAATGGTTTTTCCGGTCACGCGGCGTCTCCCAAACAGAACAGCGTTAATTTCCTGTCCCGGAGTAAGTGAAATGTAAAGTTCCCGCTCCATCTTTCGATTATTTTTTTGTTAAACCCGTGGGCGGTTTCTCGCAGTCGTTGCAAAAGGTAGAGCCCCGAGTTGCAAAACCGTATTTCCATTCATTTAATAAACCGTTCTTAGACATCGCAAATCAGAAAGGAGATTGGGCCGTGAACTATTCCGTGAGTCCCTCGGGAGAAAAATTTCCGCTTCCCCAGCCGGAGGATTACCCGGAGGAATTTCAGCGCATTAAGAAGTTAGTGGATCAACAACGGGAACTGGGCCAGGAGATTGGGTGCGCAAATTCACCGAAATGGGGGCGGAAATCCGGGTGCACGACCCCTACGTGGACCACTGGTGGGAGCTGGAAAAGCAGGACACTTACCCGGGTCTGGGACACAGCCGCAAAGCGTTTTTCCGCAACCAGGAAAAATTGAAAGAAATCCGAATTCAAAAGGATTTAAAGAAATCCCTGCAGGGTGCCGATGCGGTGGTGTTCGCGGTTCGGCACGCCCCGTACCTTGAACTTCAGCCGGAAGAGGTGGTGGAAGCGATCGGCAAACCGGCGGCCATTGTGGATGCTTTCGGCATTCTGGATGACGACAAGATTAAACGTTATTTGCAGCTGGGTTGTGAAGTGAAAGCCATGGGACGGGGACATATTTCCTGGCTGAAAAAACAGGTGCGGAACAATCTGACCTGAAACTCAGCTGAAAGAAACAAGCTTGCCTCCTCTGCCCGTCCAGGTAAAACCCCTCTTTTCCCCAACGTACGCGGGAAAAGAGGGGTTTCGTGCTTGCAAGGGAGAATCTGCATCAGGGTGTTTGCGCCAATCTCTCCTCGATCTGAAATATCGGACGAATATCCACCGGAAGATCGGTGAGTTTCTGCACCAGCGTCTTCATGGAAGGCGACATCACGGCATATTTTTCGATGAACACTTTGGCTCCCTGATAATCGCCGGTCGCCTGAATGAGCAACAACTGATTAGCCAATTCCTTCACAGCATCTCCAATTTTCTGGAAGTTTACCCGCACGGTTTCGTTGCCCGGATTGTATTCGTAGGCACCTTTTTCCAGCAAATAATTGTAAATAATGGCGTTCCCCGCGCCATGGGCCTCATTGATTCCAAACCGAACGGAGCGGAAAATCCCCGCCAGGAAGGTAACCCAGGTTTCCCGGTCAAAGGATTTCGGAAATTCACCCTTCTCGATCATAAAAATATTGTTGTACATGCCCAGCACATCGGCCTTGCACTCTTCGATGGTGGAGTAGGTCTCTTTCAATTCTTTCTTCACTTCAGTCTTTCGCCCTTTCACGGTAATAAAACCCGGTCCCACCCCGTGAGACATTTCGTGCATGAGCACATGATTAAAAAATGCCTCAAAAGAGAGGTAGGAAAGCTGCTCCGGGTCGAGTACCCGCTGGGCAATGGGCGTGAGCAATTTCTTAAATTTGGCTTCGTTCACATTTTTCAGTAACACTTTTTTGGACCCTTTCGCCTTCCGAACCCGCTCGTCGTTCGGCAGATTGAATGCCAGAGTTTGCACCCCCGCCTTGGCATCCCCGGCCGTAAACACCTCTTGCACCACCACAATTGGCGATTCCAAACCGCGCTGGTAATTTTTGTATTTTTCCGGAATCGGCAGGTGCCTCTCGATATCGGTCAGGTAGCCAGCAAACCGGGTCAGCTTGGCACTCTCTTTCGGATCCCGCAGGGTA
>JAJRXE010000270.1 GCA_024276455.1 Calditrichota bacterium | reverse complement strand
TCAGCCGCCGCTCCCGGAGGGAATCAAAAGAGAGAGCATTTCAGTTCGACCGGAAATTTCAAGCACGATTTTTTGGATTCAGTTACTGATTTCTTTTATTTGCTTTTCGTTCCGCCCATCCGAAAAAAGATCGCATTTTTAATGAAAAACAATTTGCAAAAAAATGAATCCGGTGTTAAAATTTTTAGAAAGCAAAATTGGGGCAATACGGTGTTTTTTCTAATCAAAAAAATACATTTCCTCACGATAATAAAAGTAATTATAATAGAAAAGGTACATAGGTGTATGAATGGAGTACAAATGGGTTATCGATTACGACTATGATGAAGACCGGGTAGAGAAAATTTCCAAAGAATTGGCCGTACCTTCGCCGTTAGCGCGAATTTTATTAAATCGAGGCATCGACTCGTTTGAGAAAGCTCGGGTCTATTTTCGTCCTTCCCTGGAGAACCTCTACGATCCTTTCTTAATGAAGGATATGGACCGAGCCGTCGATCGTTTAATGCAAGCGCTGCAGCGAGGAGAGAAAATTCTGGTTTACGGCGACTACGATGTGGATGGCGTCTCGGCCGCTTCCCTCCTATATCTGGTGCTCTCCCAATTAGTCGGCCCCAAGGTTTCCTACTACATTCCCGATCGATTCAGCGAAGGGTACGGATTATCCGAAAAGGGAATTCGGGAAGCCGCAGAACACGGGGTTTCGTTAATCGTTACGGTGGATTGCGGCATTACCGCCGTGGAGGAAGTGCGCCTGGCGGCGGAATTGGGGGTGGACACCGTGATTAGCGACCACCACCAGCCGGGCGAGGAATTACCCCCGGCCATTGCCGTGCTGGATCCCAAACGCCCCGATTGTCCCTACCCTTTTAAAGAACTGGCCGGAGTGGGGGTTGCCTTTAAACTGCTGCAGGGGCTTTACACAAAGCTCAATCTTCCGCAGGCAGAGCTGGATGAGTATCTGGATCTGGTGGCCATCGGAAGTAGCGCCGATATTGTTCCGTTGCTCGACGAAAACCGCATTCTGGTCCGTTACGGACTGGACAAAATCAACTACAATCCCCGTTACGGCATCAAAGCGCTGCTGGAAACCTCCGGACTGCACGGACGGGAAATATCGGTGGGGCTGGTGGTATTTGTTCTGGCACCGCGTATTAATGCGGTGGGACGAATGGGAGACGCCCGCCGGGCGGTGCAGTTGCTTACCTCCAACTCTTTGCAACGGGCACGCACCCTGGCCAAGGAATTAGAACGGGAAAACCGGGTGCGACGCAACATTGACGAAGTGACCTTCAAAGAGGCGGTGGAAATTGTGGAAAAAGTGCTGGATCCGCAAAACGATCCGGCCTTCGTTCTTTACAAAGAGAACTGGCATCCCGGGGTGATCGGAATTGTGGCTTCCCGGATTGTGGAAAAATTCTTCCGGCCCACCATCATGATTTCGGTCATGGACGGCATGGGCAAAGGCAGTGCCCGCAGCATTCCCAATTTCAATATTTACGAAGCAATCAAAGCCTGCTCCCATCTGCTTACCGGCTTTGGAGGTCACAAATACGCCGCCGGACTCTCTATTCCCGAAAAGAATATTCCTGAATTTGTGGAATGTTTCAAAAAAGCGGCCGCCGAACTAATAGAACCGGAAGCCCTTATTCCCCGTCTGCACATCGACAGCGAGATTCAGCTGAATGAATTCACCGCCCGGTTCGTCCGACTGCTTAAACTCATGGGACCCTTTGGCCCCCTGAACATGCGACCGGTGTTCATGAGCTCGAACCTGAACATTGTGGGCGAACCGACCATTGTAGGAGACGACCATTTGCGGCTTAAAGTGGAGCAAAACGGGGTCGTTTTGGACGCCATTGGGTTCAACATGGGGCACCGGCTGGACATGATCAAAAACGGGAACGGGCGGGTTAGCTGCGCTTACGTCATCGAAGAAAACGTCTGGAACGGCCACAAACATCTTCAACTCCGTTTGAAAGACATTAAAGTCAGTTAGCCCCGACGAACGATTGCTTTTCACCCATCTCGGGCCTCAGCTGGAAAGTGCCAGCCCCTCTGGCAATCTTCAAATCGAATTAAACCAATCCGGGATTGTTTTTCGCCGTTGAATTTTTTATTTTTATCAGGATTTTTAATTATTTAGAATTATTTTTCAACCCTATAGTTGAAGTAAGAGAGCAGACGAAATCCATTATGAAAGAGTTCTTTGAAAACCTGAAGCAAATCCGTTTACAGAAACACATAACGCTTGAAGACATTGCCCGGTCCACCCGCCTATCTTTACAGTACCTGGAAGACATTGAAGCAGGACGCCTGGAGAATCTTCCCAAAGGTTACGATCGGATATTTTTCAAACGTTACCTGAAAGAGATCGGAGAAGACACCCCGGAAGTCTGGCGCGATTTCAATCTCTTTTTCGGGGGTGGTGCTACTCCGGAAAGCAGCCCCCCGCCGCAACCAAAATCTTCCCCGTCTCCCAGAAAGCCGCTTACCATTCAAGACGAAAGCGTCTCCGAACCGCAGGAATCCGTTTCCCGTCAGGCTTCCCTTTTTGCTTCCCTGAAAAAAGGGTGGGTGTACAAGTCTTTCTGGATAGGGCTTACCGCCATTATTCTGGGATCTTTAGGCTACTTTGCCTACCAGCAATACCAGCTGGTTAAAGCCAGCAGTCAAATCCAGATTAAAGAGATTACGTTGAGCGATTTCATCCAGGAAATGCAACAACAAGACAGTTTAACCACCTCGAAACTTCCCCAGAACAACGGTGGCTGGGTAACTTCCACAGGCCCGTTACACATACAGCTTAAAGCGCTCTACCGTACCTGGATTCGGGAAATTCGCGATCGTTCCGATACGTCCGACTACATTCTTCCTGCCGGGCTCACCCGCAAGCTTCGGGCTAACGATCAGGTTCAGTTCATGATGGGGCGGGCCGATGGGGTGGAAATCTGGATTAACGGACAAAACATTGGCACCCTCGGAGCAGCCGACGAGGTGGTACTGCGCCTGGTTATTACCCGCGATGGTATTGTTGAGAAAAAGCTAAAAAAGGTCATCCCCAAAACCACGGCGCAAAAAGACTCCACCGCCTTAGCTGCTACAAGTTCGCCTGGAACAACGAATTAGCTTTTAATCTGAAATTGAACCGGGGTAAAAAACATGTTCAAATATCTGGGAATATTAATCCTGTGGTTCTGGGGGGTCAATTTTGCCCAGGAAATTCCACCGGGAGAAACCTGCGAGCTGGTCGTGCAGGAAGGCCAAACCATGCTGGTGGGAGAGGTACCGGTGGACACCCTATTCCACTACTTTCCAAGCTGGGACAGTTTGTACCAGGCCTACCAGCCCGATTCGTCAGTCGTGAACCAGTTGAAACAGCTCCGCGAGCGGTACGAGATTGTCTGTTTTTTTGGCACCTGGTGTTCCGATTCGCGAGAAGGGGTTCCCTCTTTTCTCAAAGCCCTCCACCAGGCTCGCAACCCCAACCTCCGTCTCCGCCTGCTGGCTCTGGACCGAAAAAAGGACGATCCAATACACCTGGGACCGCTAAACAGAATCGAACGCGTCCCCACCTTCGTTATTTTCAAAAACGGAAAAGAAATCGGCCGGATGGTGGAAGTTCCGCTGGTAAATTTCGAAGCCGATTTCCTGGAACTGGTACATGAACAAAACAATTAGCTTGCAACCGCGGCAAAGAAGTATCATCTAAATAAAAAAACAGTGATTCTCCAGGTAAAAGCAACCGTGAACGTCGAGAAAGATTGGTGACAGGCGAGTGTACACAATGAGGATGAAAGCCGGTGCAACATTCAGCAGGAAGAACGCGTTATTTTCCTTACAATTAGGAATAATCCTACAATTTGTCTTATTTTCCCTTCTCCCGGGTGGCGAAAAAATCCCCCCCTCGAAAAGCCTTCAGGTGGAAAAAGCGGGGGTGGCCAGCGCTCACATTCTGGCTTCCCAGGCAGGAGTTGCCATGCTGCAGCAGGGAGGCAACGCGGCCGATGCCGCCACCGCGACTGCCATGGCTCTGGCCGTGGTGTATCCCCGGGCTGGCAATCTGGGCGGCGGTGGTTTCCTGATTTACCGCACCAATAGCGGTCAGCTCTATTTACTGGACTTTCGCGAAACAGCCCCCGGCGCGGCCAGTCACGACATGTATCTGGACAGTACCGGCGCTGTGGTGGAGCAGCGCAGTCGCCTGGGCGCCCTGGCGGTCGGTATTCCCGGTACGGTTCGAGGATTTTACCACTTCCACCAACAATACGGCCGCTTACCCTGGAAGACGGTTCTCCAACCGGCCATCCGCTACGCCCGCGAGGGATTCGAAGTAAACGAGTATTTGCACCGTTCCCTCTCCTACCACCGGGACAAACTGGCCCGCTTTGAATCCAGCCGACTGATTTTTCTGCCCAATGGCGATGCTCCCCCGGTGGGGAGTAAACTGGTTCAACCCCAATTAGCCCGGGCGCTGGAGAGTCTGGCCGAGGAAGGCGACCGGGTGTTTTACGAGGGCTGGATTGCCCGCGACATTGTGGAAACCGTCCGACAGTACGGCGGTATCATTCGTCCGGAGGACCTGAAAAATTACCGGGCGGTGGAACGCCAGCCCATCCGTTTTAACTACCGCGGGTACAAAATCATCTCTTTCCCACCACCTTCTTCCGGGGGGGTGGTATTAGCCGGCATTTTGCAGGCGCTTCACTCTGTTTCCCTTAACCGTTACCCCCTGCATTCACCGGAAGAAATTTCCCTTCTGGTTGAACTGGAAAAGCGCT
>JAJRXE010000269.1 GCA_024276455.1 Calditrichota bacterium | reverse complement strand
CGAGCAAGGTGGCAACTGCGAGCTGACCCGACCGGGAAAAACCATCGAAAAACACGGGGTTATCATTCATGGTGCGGTGGATCTGCCCTCTCAGCTTCCGCTTCACACCAGCTTGATGTATTCCAAAAACGTTTTCAATGCTTTCCAGAACCTTTTCGCGGGCGAAGATGACCACATCGACCTGGAGGATGAGATCAACCGCAATGCCCTGGTAACCCTGAAAGGGGAGTTGGTGAGCGAGATGGTGAAAGAATTTTTAAATAAAGAAGGAGAAAGGGAATGAACGGCGAAATCATGGTTTCTCTCTACATTTTTGTGCTGGCAATTTTTGCCGGGTTCGAGCTAATAACCCGGGTACCTCCCTTGCTGCACACTCCGCTGATGTCCGGGGCTAATGCGGTGTCCGGAATTACCATTGTCGGCGCCATTATCAGTGCGGGCGCCGGACGTGGTACCCTGGCCACCGTGCTGGGTTTTTTAGCCATCGTTTTCGCCACTATTAACGTGGTAGGTGGGTTTTTGGTCACCGATCGGATGCTGGAGATGTTTAAAAAAGAGGAAAAGAAACAATGAACATAATCATAAATCTGGCCTATCTGGTTTCCATTAGTTTTTTTATCCTGGGACTTAAATTTCTCAGTTCGCCGCGCACGGCTCGCCGTGGGAATCTGTTAAGCATGACCGGCATGTTCATCGCCGTGGTGGTGACGCTGTTAGATAAACAAATTATTCATTTTGGCTACATTTTTGCCGGAATTATTCTGGGCAGCCTTATCGGGGCTTATGCCGCTCGTAAGGTGCAAATGACCGCCATGCCCCAAATGGTGGCGATCTTTAACGCGTTTGGGGGAATCGCTTCCGCCCTGGTGGTGCTCGCCCAGTTTCAGATGCACCCCGGAGAGACGGCCATTTCCACGAATCTGACCATTGCCATTACCCTGTTCATCGGAATGCTCACCTTTACCGGAAGTGTGCTGGCATTTGCCAAGTTGCAGGGATTGGTGAAGAGCGCCCCGATTCTTTTTCCGGGACAAAAGTTTTTTAACGCGCTGGTGCACCTGGTCATTGTGGGATTAGCGGTGTATTTCGTGTGGGATCCAACCCTCACTGGAATGAACGTGCTGCTGGCCATTTTCTTACTCTCTGGCGTAGTGGGACTTACCCTGGTGATGCCGATTGGGGGCGCGGATATGCCGGTGGTGATTGCCCTATTGAATTCCTATTCCGGGCTGGCGGCGGCCGCTTCCGGGTTTGTTATTAACAACAACGTCTTGATTGTAAGTGGAGCGCTGGTGGGTGCCTCCGGGCTGATCTTAACCAATCTGATGTGCAAAGCTATGAACCGCTCCCTGACCAACGTGCTGTTTGCCGCGGTGGGACAGCAATCCGAGGTGGACAAATTGGCCGAGGCCAAAAACGTGACCCGCTACACTCCGCTGGATGCCGCCATGATGCTGGAAAATGCCCAGTCGGTGATTATTGTACCCGGCTACGGTTTGGCGGT
>JAJRXE010000268.1 GCA_024276455.1 Calditrichota bacterium | reverse complement strand
CACATCCACCTTCGTCCAGCCGGTGGCTTCGGCGATGTGTTTTACGATATCACTTTTTGTTACCGTCATAATATTCCTCCAAAAGTCTGTGATATTAAGAAAAATTCCACTAAAAAGCAAGCCTTTGCGAAATTACCCATCTCAAAGAGGGCGATTCCCATTTTGGGGCTGTAAATCAGAAGGTAACCCTTTTTTCGATTAAATTTAACTTTCTTCCCGGCAAATTTCGTTTTATATTTGCACTCAAAATTGCTGGACAGAATGGCTGTACTTGTTAAGAATCACCAAACCGCGAATCCCACCGCCAAACTCATTTTAGAAGATGGTTCGGTATTTCAAGGCACTTCCTTTGGCTACCCGGCGTCCACTGCCGGGGAAGTGGTGTTTAACACCGGCATGGTGGGCTACCCCGAGACCCTGACCGATCCTTCTTATTACGGGCAAATTCTGGTATTGACCTACCCTCTAATCGGTAACTATGGGGTTCCTCCTTTCGAACCCGGGGCGAGCCAGTTGCTGAACGATTTCGAGTCCGAGCGAGTGCAAATTGCCGGACTGGTGGTGAGCAATTATTCCCGGGAGCACAATCACTGGAAGGCGTCCCAGAGTCTGGGGGAGTGGTTGTACCGAAACGGCATTCCTGCGATTAGTGGCATCGATACCCGGGCGCTTACCCGGCGCTTGCGGGAACAAGGTACCATGTTAGGCAAAATTCTGGTTGACGAACAGGAACTTGCCTTTTACGATCCAAACGCGGAAAACCTGGTGGAGAAAGTAAGTCCCGACAAACCGCGCTTGTACGGGAAAGGAAAAAAACGGGTGGTTTTAATTGACTGCGGCACCAAGAACAACATCATTCACCACCTACTGAAGCGTAATTTAGAGGTGTGGCGGGTCCCCTGGGATTACGATCTGCGGCAGGAGCAATTCGACGCTTTGCTGGTTTCCAACGGCCCCGGGAACCCGAAAATGTGTCGCCAGACTATTCTGCAAATTCGCCATGCCTACACCCGCCGAATACCCACTTTCGGGATTTGTTTGGGGCACCAGCTCATGGCCCTGGCTGCCGGGGCAAACACCTACAAAATGAAATACGGACATCGCAGCCAGAATCAACCGGTGCAGGAGGTAGGCAGCTCGCGCTGCCTGATTACCTCCCAGAATCACGGGTACGCGGTGGAAAATAAATCGCTTCCCCGCGATTGGGACGCCTGGTTTGTGAACCTGAATGACGGGAGCAACGAGGGGCTACGCCATCAGCACCTTCCGGTGTTGAGTGTGCAGTTTCATCCCGAGGCAGCGCCCGGTCCGGTGGATGCCGAATATTTGTTTGACCAATTTGCCAGAATGATTTTCCGATGAAAACACACCTAACGAAAGTCCTTGTCCTGGGAAGCGCCGGTTTAAAAATCGGCGAAGCGGGAGAATTCGACTACTCCGGTAGTCAGGCTATCAAAGCCTTGAAGGAAGAAGGGATTCAAACCGTCCTGGTCAATCCCAACATTGCCACGATTCAGACTTCCGAACATCTGGCTGATCGGGTGTACTTTCTGCCAGTCACCCCTTATTTTGTGGAAAAAGTCATTGCTCGGGAACGACCGGATGGCATTTTACTGAGCTTTGGAGGGCAAACCGCCCTGAATTGCGGACTGGAGCTTCACCGCAAAGGGATACTAAAACGGTATGAGGTGCAGGTGCTGGGAACCCCGGTGGAGGCCATCGAGGACACGGAAGACCGCCAGCGGTTTGTCCAGCGGCTGGACGAGGTAGAGGCTCGCTACGCCCGCAGCCGTTCGGCCGGTTCCGTGGACGAAGCGGTGACCATTGCCCGCGAGCTTGGTTTCCCGATCATCATTCGCATTGCCTATGCCCTGGGCGGATTGGGCTCCGGAGTGTGCCGCCGCGAGAAGGAAGTGCGGGAACTGGCCGGAAAAGCGTTCTCCTACACCAATCAGATTCTGGTGGAAGAATATCTGGAGGGCTGGAAGGAGATCGAATACGAGGTGGTGCGCGACCGTTACGACAACTGCATCACCGTTTGCAATATGGAGTATCGCGATCCCATGGGTATTCACACCGGCGAGAGCATTGTGGTCGCTCCCAGTCAGACCCTCACGAACCGGGAGTACCATTTATTGCGGGAAGTGGCCATCCGGGTAGTCCGCCATCTGGGCATTGTGGGCGAATGCAATATTCAGTACGCCCTGAGCCCCGATTCGGAAGATTACCGAATCATTGAAGTCAATGCCCGGCTGTCCCGCAGCTCGGCGCTGGCCTCCAAAGCGACCGGTTATCCGCTGGCCTTTGTGGCGGCCAAACTGGCGTTGGGGTACGGACTGCACGAGTTGTCGAACTCGGTCACCCGGGTTACCCGGGCCTTTTTCGAACCGGCGCTGGATTACGTGGTGGTTAAAATTCCCCGCTGGGATTTGAAAAAATTCCGTCGGGTGTCCCGGCGTCTGGGATCGGGAATGAAATCGGTGGGAGAGGTGATGGCGATTGGGCGGCGTTTCGAAGAAGCCCTGCAAAAAGCCCTTCGCATGCTGGAAATCGGAGCTCATGGGCTAATTGGAAACGACATTTTCCACTTCGAAAACCTGGAGAAAGAACTTCGCGAACCGACCGAAGAGCGCATTTTTGCCCTGGCGGAAGCCTTTCGCCGGGGATGGTCGGTAGAAAAAGTCCACCGTCTTTCCAACATCGATGCCTGGTTCCTGTACAAAATAGAAAAGGTGGTGAAATTGGGGCAGGAGCTGGCCCGTTTCACGCTCT
>JAJRXE010000267.1 GCA_024276455.1 Calditrichota bacterium | reverse complement strand
TAATCCCGGCCGCTTCCTCGAACAGGCGGCGGCGCTCCTCGGCGTTCTCGCTAAGAATCTGCTCCACCATTTTTAACTCGATGACGGAATACGCATCGGCGCCCATGCCGGTGTCGGCAAAAAGGTCGATAATGTCTTTCAAGCGCACCGGCTGGTTGTTGAGCAGGTATTCGCTCTCGCCGGAGCGGTAGAGCCGCCGGGTGATCTTTACCTCGGTGTAAATGGAGGGAAGAATCTGTTTGTTGTTTTCAATGTAAAGGGATACTTCGGTAAAATTCAACGGTTTGCGCGTGGCCGTACCATTGAAAATAATGCTCTCCATGCGGTCCAGTCGCAGCACACTGGGACGTTGTTCGCCCAATACCCAGCGAATAGCATCCACAATGTTGGATTTCCCGCAACCGTTCGGTCCGATGATGGCGGTTAAACCATCGTCGAAGCGGAAAACGGTTTTTTGAGCAAACGATTTAAAACCGAAGATTTCTAATTTTGAAAGATACATGAATTACGGATTTTCGTTTTCTATCCAGCCATGGATTTAAACAAGCGATAAAGAAACTCCACATGAGTCGTGAGCTGAAACTGCTTCTCCCAGTAAAAGAACAGCGCGCCGGCGACCACGACCATGACCAAAACGGTAAATAGAAAGACCCGCGTGTAAGATAATGCCAGCATCACGCGGGTACCGTTTATCCAGCGAAAGTAGAACCAAACATGAAAATATACGAGTACAAACAACAAAATCCAATATGAATTCAAAACAATCATCAAATTGTAAAAGAACATGCCGATGGGCAATAGCAGCAGAAAGGGAGCCGCCGCCCAGGTGCTTACCGCCACCGCCTGGCGGGTGTGGATGCGCTGTTCCCGGAAAATGCTGAAAAAACGAATGGGCACGGCCAGCAGCAAAATGGTTAATCCCAGCAGAAAGGTCAGGAGGGGAATGGCGAGTAAAGGATTCCAGATGAGACGGGAGATTTGCAGCTTCAGGGCACTGTTGGTGAATACGAGCGAAAGCAAGTAATCCATTAAGAGATTATTGCGGAAAAAGTAGAACACCCCTTCCAAAATAATGGCGCCGTTAATGGCCACAACCAGGAGCAAAAAGAAATTCTGCCCGTGGGGAATAATCCGGCGTTCCAGCATGTCGGTGAAAAAACCGTGCGGTCGACGAATGGCGCGGTGAAGATTTTTCCGAAAGTCCGCCAGGGTACGGTAGAAAAGCAAAAAGACCAGGAAATTTATTAGACCTAGGAAAACGAAGACAAAGGTTCCCAGTTTTTTTCGTTCGGTTTCCGCCTGCTGGTTGAGGAGAAATTTTCGGGGCCGTTTCAGGATGGTGCGAGACAGAGGTTTTAGCTGGCGATCCAGAGTGTACAATCCCATCTGATTCAGGATGAATTGGTTCTGCGGACCAGCTTGCAGGGAAGGGGTTTGCAGGTAGTAATCGGAATAGAGCGGAATGAAATTGCCGGCCAGCCTTTGCCGCCAATGCTTGCGAGAAACCCGGAGAAAAAGCTCCTTGATTTGCTCCAGATCGTGAGTAATGTTGGTCGAATCTACCCGGTAAGAAATCGCTTTGGAAAGCCCGGAGAAAAACACCGGCTGATTGGTCGGTAAACGGTTCTCCAGATGGCTTAACGTTTCTGCCTGATGGTTGCGCTCCAGGATTTCCAGCATGATCGGCATGTTCAGCTGCCAGCTGGCAAAGTTGGCCAGCGGGGTACTGAAATAGAGCAGCGGTCCGTTTGCCGGTTGGAAGGCGGTTTTCAGCGAATCGAGAAAGCGGAGGACCATGGGATCGGGATCGAACCAGGAAGCCAGTCCCACCCCCACCACCGAAGGGTGCTTCTGCACTGCTAAAAGGAAATTTTCCACGTATCGTTCGATCGCCTGGCGGGAAGAACGGGCGCTTAAGGTGTTTCGATTAAGCAGCAGTACCGGAAGGTCCTGAAAAACCAGCAGGCCCAGCGAATCGGTCAGATGGTAGAAAAAATCCGGCAGGGGATGAAATCCGATTCGAAGCGCATTAAAGCCGTCGGCGCGGATTTTTTCCAGATCGTGGCGTAAAATCCGTCCGGTGGGTAAATCGACCCCCTGACGATTTTGAAACAGGTAGTTGATGCCTTCAATAAACAGCGGTTGGTCGTTGAGAATCAGCTTTTTCTTCTGGTAGGCAATTTTTCGCAGCGGAAGCGGTTGAGATAGTTGGTCCACCAGTTGACCTTCCTGGAAGAGCTGGACTTCCAGCCGGTAGTTTCGTGGCTGTCGGGGGCTCCAGCGGGGGAGCCGAAGCGTTGGGAGGAGAAATTCGTTTTGCCATCGTCCCTCCCCCAGCGAGTCGGCCGGTAGCGGTTGGGAACGGTAAAGTACTTTCCCTTTTTCGCTGATTCGTAAAACTAAACGAAGGTTGCCCTGCAGTGGGTGCGCAGCCTTTACCAGAACCCGGGCGGCAATCCGAACACTATCTTCCCGGAAAGTTAATTGCGGCGTTACCTCGGTGAGGAAAACCGGGGGCAGTAGTTCCAGAAAAACCGCCCCGGCCAGTCCGCTTTCGATGCGGGGAAGATTCACCGGAATCCAGCGCGGAAAATTTCCCCGGTGGTCCGTCCAGGGTTGAAGCCGTACCGCCAGAACGTTGGTGCTATCGTCCAGCAAATCCAGCGAAATCGGTAAATGCAAGGGAAGATAGTTGTCAGCTCCCCGGTACAATTCGGTTCCGTTCAGGGAGATTTGCACTTCGCCCACCAGTTTTAAGAAGTGCAAAATCGCGCCGCCGTAACGCTTTTCCACCCGCGGGAATGTTCTCTGAAACAGCAGGGTGCGCCCGGACTGAAATACTCCCGGTATGTGCACCTCGCCCAGAGATTGCCCGTTTTTTTCTTCCGCAACCTGGTAGGTCCCATTCAAAGAAACCACTGTACGGGTGGACGAGAAAATATTCCCGTGAGGTAAATTCTCCCGGGCCGGGAGGGAATAAAAGACAATTTGTCCCGCGGAATGTGAAGCAAATATCAGGAATAGTAAAATAAGGTGAAGTCGAAACTTCCGGTTGTTGCCCTGTCGCATAATACCTCCTCTGGCACGGATTTTAACAAAATTTCGAGAGGAATGCAAAGGTTACGAAAGAACTCAACCGGAAATTTTGGGAGGAAACGTTTCACAGCGGGGGGATGGGGTAACCTTACTGCGATTGAAATAACACCCCCGCCCGGAAAATGAACCGGACCGGGGGTGTTGATTGTCCAGAGGTTTGCTCGCCTTTTCCCAACGGGCCGAGCAGGATGGATTCGAAAAAGTATTATTTAACCAGTTTCAGTTCTTTGATCAGATTCTGAAAGTCGGAGAACTTATCCAGAATAAAAAGAATGTAACGGCTGTCCACACTGATGGTGCGGGTAATGTCGTTGTTAAACTGGTAATCGCTGGTCATGGCTTCGTAATTTCCGTCGAAAGCCACCCCGATGAGCTCTCCTTTGCCGTTCAGAACCGGACTGCCGGAATTGCCGCCGGTAATGTCGGTGGTGTGGAGGAAATCTACTGCCACGTCGTTCAGTTCAGGGTCAATCCAGGATCCGAAATCGCGTTGCTGGTACAGTTGCAACAGCTTTTCCGGGGCGTCGAAGGGTTCTTTGCCGGTGTATTTTTCCACCACGCCCTTCAGACTGGTTTTGGGCAGGTAGATCACCGCGTCGCGAGGCGTGTAACCGCGGACATCCCCGTAGGTGAAGCGCAGGGTACGGTTGGCATCCGGATAAAGCAGTCCTCCTTTCCATTCGTAGATTCCCCGGATTAATTTTTGGCGCAGGAGGGAAATCTGGGCTTCGAAT
Organism: Calditrichota bacterium; assembly: GCA_024276455.1. Classification (GTDB taxonomy): domain Bacteria; phylum Calditrichota; class Calditrichia; order RBG-13-44-9; family RBG-13-44-9; genus JAJRXE01. The sequence goes on along the minus strand of JAJRXE010000267.1, from coordinate 10,870 downwards.
TCTTTGTTTTTCTCCTCCAGGGGCAATAACTCTTTATTCAGCTTCCGGGCAAATTCAATCATGGGGTCCTGTATTTCGTCCAGTTCTTTTTTGGATTTTTTGAACAGCGGAACAGCCGATTTCAGATCCTTGAATTGCGATTGGTCGAACAGGTTGTCCACAAACTGATCGATGGCTTTCTCTGCTTCTGCACCGCTCTTTCCCTGCACAATCTCGTCCACAAAGCTGATCCGTTGATTGGGTGGCAGCCGGAGGGCTTTTTTCAGAAACACCTTTAGCAAAGCACGATCGGCGCTGGGGACGTACATGGCATTACGGATTTCCAGGTATCTCAGACGGCGTTCCATGTTTTTTTCGGAATAGGCCGGATCGCGCTCGGATTCCTTCTTCTCCTTTTCGATGGCATAGCGGTAGGCCGAATAGACCGTGGAAGGAAGCTGCGAGAACATAATGGCACGCAGGTAATTGCTTTTGTCTGCGTAGGTTTTCAGATCGGCATACAATTTTCCGATTTTTTCCAACACCTCGCCGTATTTCGCTTTCAGGTCGGGGTGCTGGTCCAGATACGCCAGGAATTCTTTTTCCGTCTGTTTTTTCTTTTCCAGCAATTTCAGTTTTTTAAACCCGTCCAGCATTCCCTGATTGTTCTTCAATCCGTTATTCAATCCTTTAATGAAACCGCTGACCTTAATGGCCACGGCGGGATCTTTCTTTGCCACCGCTTCCAGCGTATTGATGGCGCTTTGGTAAAGGTCAATCTGGAAAGGGTAGTTAATTTTTTCGTGGTACTCAATGGAGTAGGAAGAGCGGTATCGGTAGGTTCTACCCGGGTAGCCCATGATGAACGTGAAGTCTCCTTTTTTCACCCCCGCGGTGGAAATCGGCAGAAAAACCCTGGTTTTTAAGGGTACGTTCTTCTCGGAGTATTCCACCGGATTGCCATCTTTGTCGGCGTAAACGCGGAAAAAAGAAAAGTCGCCGGTATGACGGGGCCACATCCAGTTGTCGATGTCGCCGCCGTAGTTGCCAATGGAAGCCGGCGGGGCGTAAACCAATCGGACATCTTTGTAACGTTTGTAAAGAAACAGGTAGTATTTCATTCCGCTGAACATCTCCACTACCGAAGCCTCAATGTTCTTGTGTTCCTTCTCTGCCTGGTCTTCCAGTTCACTTTTTCGGTGTTCAATCGCTTTGAAACGTTCCAGCGGAGTCATTCCCTCTTTTACCACTTCCAACACTTCCTTCGTGACATCCTTGAAATCCACCGTGAAGGTGACTTCGTAGCCGGGAATGGGGATTTCTTCTTCCAGCGAGCGCGCGATAAAACCTTCTTTAATGTAGTTTTTCTCCGGGGTGGACGCCCGTTGAATGGCTCCGAAAGCCACGTGGTGGTTGGTTAAAACCAATCCATTGGGCGAAACAATTTCTCCGGTGCCGCCGTCGATAATCACCACGGCGTCTTTCAGTTTGGAAATCTGGTCGGGGGAAAGCTGCAAGCCCCGTTGCTGCAGTTCTTTCCAGGGTAAATCCTTCAATTGGTCCAGCAGCCACATGCCTTCATCGGCCAGGGCGGACAGGTGAAACAGGGTTACCAACAATATTATTAAAAAACCAAAAGCAAAATTACGACGACGCATACGTACTTCCTCCTGTTTTATTCATCCGATTTTCCGGTTGAATGGTTGAACAAAGCGTTTTCTTTCTCTTCGGGAGAGAGAAAAAGTCATTAAAATAGACCAAATTCTTAGAACGAATCTTTTTAGAGAAGGTTGCAGCTTATTTCATTTTTTGTGCCTTAAACCGACTTTTACGGCTCAACCGGGGTCATTTCTTTTTCGAGCGGCACATTTTGTGGTTGAGGTCACTTCTGGCGAATTGCCCAGAACCCGATGCTTAAGCCCATGAGCAAACCGGCCAGCACATCGGTAAAATAATGGTACTGCCCGTACACCGTAGCCAGGGAGAGGGCAATGACCAGGGGGAGAAACACCAGAGCCGCCAGTCGGGGACGGTAGTTCCAGACGTAAATCAGAATAACCGTGGCCACCCCCACATGCGAACTGGGAAACGCTCCGCCCCGGAGCCCCGCACTCTGGACGAATTCACGTAAGTAGCGGGCGAAAAACAATCCCTGATAAGACACCTTAATCTGATCGGCGATGTAAAAGCGGGGACCCGCCACCGGAATCAAAATAAAGAAGGCGTAGGACAGGAAAAAGGTCACCGTGATGTAGTGGAGCAAATTCTCGCAATCGTTGTAACGGCGGGCCACATAAAATACGGCCAGACCCAGCGGAATGGTAATCCAGTAAACACTGTAAGATAATTGCATGATTTCCGTTAACAGCGGATGAACCAGTCCCTGAACCCAGAGGTTGGGCAATTCCCCAAACAACCAGCGATCGACCGCAATGATGTAAGGATCGAACTCTTGCCGAAAAATCAGATGAATGTAGGGCCCGATGTTCCAGTACAAAAACGGCAACGCGAAGACCACATACCAGTAGCGGAAGAATCGTAGCAACGGGTGTGTTCTTCCCTCCAGCAGGTTGACGACCAGGACCACCGAAAAAGCCAGAAAAATTTCCAGGAGAAAGTACCGCCACCAGTGAACCAGGTTGGAATGGAAAACAAGGGTAATAATGGCCAGTCCCAGAAAATAGTACAACAAATTCCGGTCAAATTTTTTAAATTTTGTCCACAGAGAGAATCCGGTCTCATCCCCTTCGCCGAAAGATTTCAAAACCGTCACTCCTTTTTTTACCAATGCGAACCATGACCAAGCACCAGAAAAATCCGGCGGATCCATTCTTTTCCGGGAAACTCGTCCCGGGCCTGCTGGAATAGGCACTGTAATTTATGTAAATTTATTCCTGTCCGGGAAATAGCCCCTGCGTTGCGTGGTCCGGGCAGGGAACGGTTCCCTTACAATTCAAAACGTCTCAAACTTAAATGTAAAAAAATCGTTTGCCGTTAAAAACGTCTTTTTTAAAGAAAAGTTGCCGGGGTTTAAGCGTTTTTCTCCTTTTCATTATTCTACCAGCACAATAATTAGAGTGATGTCATCCGGAAAATCTTTCTCTCGGCTGAATTTTTTTATTTCCTCCAGCAAAAGATTTTTTATTTCCCGGGGATGTTTGCCGTAATGTTTTTTCATGAAATTAACTAACCGTTTTTCCCCGAATTCTTCCCCCCGGCTGTTTTTCACTTCCGTTACCCCGTCGGTGTAAAAAATCAGGTAATCCCCCGATTGTAACTGCACCTGCTCCTGGTGGTATTCCTGGTCGGAGAGGAAGCCCAGCACAATGCCGCCGGTGGTTAATTTTTTAATACTGCCGTCTTGACGGTACAAAATTGGCGGATTGTGCCCCGCGTTGGTGTAGGTCAAAATTTTATCCGGATGTTCGTAGATCCCGAAAAAGAAGGTGGCGTAATACCCCTGGGTGGTGGTTTCGGTAAGAAAATTGTTTAAACGGGCAACCACCTCCACCACGGGGTAGATTTCTTTGAGCAGGCTTTTAAACCCGGCGTACAGGGCTGCCATGAGAATGGCACCGGGGGCACCTTTCCCGGACACATCGCCAATGCTGATGCCAAGTTGATTTTCTTTAATCCGAAAGACGTCGAAATAGTCGCCCCCTACAAATCGGCTGGGAATATTGAGGGTGGCGATTTGAAGACCCGGAAATTTGGGAGGTCGGGTCGGCAGCAGCGCCTGTTGGACTTTGGAAGCCACAATCAGGTCGCTTTCCAGGCGCTTTTTCTGCAAAGAATCTTCGTAAAGCTGGGCGTTGTTAATGGCAATGGTGGCCTGGGTCGCAAAGTTAAGCAGCATTTCCAGATCGGTGTGGGTGAAGTGGTTCAGATGGTCGCTCTCCAACACCATCACCCCAATGGGTTTGCCCCCGGAAAGCAGGGGGATGGTGAGCTGCGAACGGGTTTCCTGCCGAATGGCGTAATAGTTGGGATTTTTGCTGACGTCGTTAATAATAATCGGCTTTCGCGAACGAATTACCTCTCCGCTAATGCCCAGGTTCAATTTAACCTGAATTTTGTCCAGCAGTTTCTTGTCGTAACCCCGGGTGGCCATGCGGCGCAGGAGATTGTGTTTGCGGTCAATCAAAAAGATGCCGGCGGCATCGTAATCCACCAGTTTCTTCACCGCGTCGAGAATAGAGGAAAGCACCTCGTTCAGGTTCAGGCTGGAGGTAATCTGTAAGCTGGTTTGCCAGAGCAAGTGGTTCTGTAACGATTTGCGTTTGACTTCGGAGTAAAGGCGGGCATTTTCAATCACATCCGCCATTTTGGAAAGAATGTGGACGAAATAGTCCCGAAAACTGCGAAAATGCAGAATGGTTCCCACCTCTTTCCCAAACAGAAGAAAGCCTTCCTGATCTTTGAAACTGTTCAGGGGAACGATGAAGTACCAGTGAGGTAAATCCCCTAAAAGTTGACTGAGCTTTTTCCCTAATTGCCCCCTCTCAATGAGCTGCGCTACCGGGTAGAATTGAACGTCCAGCTCAAGGAGTTTACGTTGTTCCTGCGGATCGTGAAGTTCCAGGTTCACCGGCAGGGTGGTGTTGACTCGATTACAGGAGATCAGATCGTAATAGTCTTCTCTTCGTAAATAGAAGGCCCAGGAGAATCGCCCGAAGGTATTTTGCAGGAATTGAACGATTTTGGCCACCAGCAGCTGAGAATCCAGGGTGGCGTTCAATTCCTGATTGAATTTTTTCAGATCGTTGGTGATGTCAAAAATTTCCCGGTAAAAATTGCGGTCGATGAAAGAGCGCACCAGATCGTAAGTGATCTGGTCGTGAAAGAGAGAAATGAAGAAAATCGTAATCACCGCCGCCCAGACGGTGGAATGCTGATTGTTCGTCAAGCCAAGCAAATAAGTCAGGGATCCGAAAAATCCCAGATAAATGAGAAAGGTAATGAATATGCGCAGAAATTTTTTAAACCACCGGTGCCACATGGGCTTATCCCAAGTTAAAAATATTGCTAATATAGTTGACCCGAGTTTACGAATGCAAGGAGTACGAAATTCTTTCATCACAGAAAGTCCCTGCTTCAAAACCCGTCGTCCACTGAATTCATGCTGTTTGGAAAAAATGCCTCCCCATCCCTGGTCTTTTTCACTTTACTTGGAATCGGAGAAAGAGTTTCAGATAAATTTATTTTGGTCGGAACGTTTATTGGGTTCGGGGCGATAGGGCAAGCTCCCGCGAAAGGGCGAGAGGGCAAAGTCGCCCTCCCGAAGTCCGGGGCTTGTTTCGCTTCGCTTAGCGGTGCGTTCGATTTTTCCCGGACAATAGAGAGATTAGGTTGGGTTTTAAACGGAGCGGAAAAAAAGCGGTGCAAGGCAGCAAAAAATGCCTGCAATTTGGGGATAATTTTATTAAAATAAGCAGGAAGACAAAAGGTTTTGGGAACCATGTTGTTGGTTGAAAAAATCGCCGAAGAAAAAATTCGGGAAGCGATTGAAAAAGGAGAATTTCGAGAGCTGCGTTTGAAGGGGAAACCGTACCGCTTTGATGGGTATTTGTACGAAGATCCTGAACGGCGGATTGAAATGAAAATTTTGCGAGATCATGATTTATTACCCCTTCCGCTACAATTGAAAAAGGAAATCGACGGCAAATTGGAAGCGCTCCGGGCCGATCTGCGGAATTTCCGATCCCTTTACCTGAAAAAAATTGCGCGTTTAGTTGATTTGCTCGAAATAGAGTTGTTTTATCCGTTGGACCAGTACGAGCGCTATTTGAATCGTCACCGTCGCTTTTTAAAAGTGCACCTGCCGCTCTGGTTGCAGGTAAAAGGTAATTCCGACACACGTTTGTTGTTTTACCAGTTCCGGCAAATGGTAAACGAAAAGCGCAAGGAGTTCCGGCAAAATTGTGCTCGGTTGAACGAGCTGATTGAGCAATACAATCAGGAAATTGTTAAAGCCACTTTTAAAGACCGCGATATGATGCGCCATTTTACCACCATTGGAACCCGGGTGGTCAACGATTTGCTCCGCGAATTTGAAATCTACTATCCGGTTTGTTAAATAACCAGCCCCGTGTTTTGCTCACCGGCGGTGTGCCTCGTTTTCCCGACCCGCGTGTTCCTGAGGGTTCAGGCTTTTTTCTCCGAGATACAATTAGTTGGCCTGGGCGTGTTGGTTTTTGCGTGCTGGAGGGATTATTGATGGCTTTCTGCCCAGTAATAGCGGTCGAATAAGTCAAGCAATTCTATTTCGTGTTGGTCCAGTGCTTCGGTGGGCTTCCTTTTAAGGGCGATGATTCGGTGAAACGGAATGGTGTCCAGTCGCCGGGCCTCCTCATCCGTGTTCCATTCCAGCCGGTCTGTGTGCAGGATTTCCAGAATCCGCTTCACCGGGATGTTTTTGAAATGGGAAATCAGCTCCTGGTCGAACGATTTACCGGCTTCCTGCTCAATAATCTGCCAGACTTTTTCAATCGGTTCGCGGTCTTTGTACTGGCGGCGGGAGGTCAGGGCGTCGAACACATCTACCAGCGCCAGGATTTTTCCGCCCAGGGGGATTTCCGAATCTTTCAATCCATCCGGGTAACCCTGGCCGTTAAGTTTTTCGTGGTGAGTGGAGGCGATGTCGGGTACCATTTTCAATTTTCGGGGGAAGCGAATGCTGCCCAGAATTTTGCGGGTAATTTCCGGGTGTTTCTTGATCAATTCGTATTCATCCTCTTCCAGCTTGCCCGCTTTAAACAGAACCACCTCCGGAATCCCGATTTTACCAATATCGTGAAGCAGAGCGGCGTAGCGTAGTTGTTCGCAGCAATCCTGGTCCATGGCCATCTGCCGGCAGAGGGCCATGGCGTACAGGGTAACCCGTCGGGAGTGACCGGCGGTAATATAATCGCGGGTGTCCAGGGTGGCGGACAGGGTTTCCACAAAGCTGTTCAGCGATTCTACCTGCTCTTTGTAGAGAAAGGAATTTTCGATGGCGGTACTGGCAATGTGGGAAATAGCCTGCAGCAGTTCCACATCGGCTTCGGTGAATTCGCCATGCTTTTTATTGAGCACCTGAAACACGCCGATGATGTCGTTTTGTTTGTTTTTGAGGGGCATGGTGAGCATGTTGCGGGTTCGATAGCCGGTTTTGCGGTCGATTTCCGGGTTAAAACGGGGATCCTGATACGCATCGGGGATGTTGAGTACCTCGCCGGTCATGGCCACGTAGCCGGCAATGCCTCGATCGGCCGGGAAGCGAATCTCCCTGCCCCGTTCAATGCCCATGGCGACCACCGACCAGAGTTCGTTGCGCTCCTCGTCCAGTAGAAATACCGAGCAGCGGTCGGCCTCCATGATGCGGGCCACTTCCTCCATGGTCGTCAGGAGCAGCTTGTCCAGCTCCAGATGGGCCTGCAAATTCTGGGCAAAGTGCAGCAGCACCTGCAGCCGCCGGTTTTCTTCCCTCAACCGCTCAAGTTCATTCTGAGGATTCCCGTTGGGATTCTTCATCTCTGGTCTTTACTTCCTTATATTCAATGTCCTCTATATCGGAAGGATCGAAAGGTTTTATTCGGGTTTTCGGCTTTCCTTTAATTTCCTGCTTGGGTGGGGCCAGGTGAGACAACAGGTTCTTCACCGTTCGATAGATGAGGTAAAATAAAATAAAATAGAGAATAAGCCTCACCATTACAATAGTCCTTTATCCAGATTAAAATTAACCAATTTTTTCCCCTTACGGTGTTTACTGATTTCCACTACAATTTGTTCGAAATGATTCTCGTAGTTCACAAAATCAATGTTTTCGGTGTTAATGATCAGCAGCGGGGTGTCGCTGTAATTCCAGAAAAATTCATCGTAAAGTTTATTCAGAGAATCGATGTATTCTTCCGTGATGTAGCGCTCGTAGGGTCGGCTCCGGCGCTGAATGTTGCGCATGAGCCGTTTGGTGGAAGCTTTCAGGTAAATGGCCAGGTCCGGTTTAACCACCCGTTTTTCCAGAATCCTGGCCAGCATGTCGTATAGGGCCAGCTCTTTCTCGTTGAGATTCAAGGTGGCAAAAATGCGGTCTTTCACAAACATGTAATCGGCAATAATGCGTTTTTCGAACAGATCGTACTGCTTGATTTCTTCCTGTTGACGAAAACGGCTGAGCAGAAAGTAGATCTGGGTCTGAAACGCGTAGTGCTCCGGATCGCGGTAAAAATCCTCCAGGAAAGGATTCTCCTCGAACTCTTCCAGGAAGAGACGGCCCCCTAAACGCTGCTGTAACAGATGGGCCAGGGAAGTCTTTCCGGCGCCAATGACGCCTTCGATGGCAATATAGTGCAAGTGATCAAACGTTAATTCCATGGGGATACCATTCTTTTGCAATGAGACGAATTGGTAACGAATCTTTCAAAGCGTTTAACAATTGCTCGACGGTGAGGTCAAAGCCAGGCGGTTGAAAATTCGGGGCAAGGTCCGCCAGCGGTTGCAACACGAAGCGTCGGTTGTGAAAGTCGGGGTGAGGAACGGTCAGTTCGGGACGCTGAATGATCCGTTCGCCGTAAAAAATAATGTCCAGGTCAATCTCCCGGGGTCCCCAGCGGATGCGGTTCTTCCGACCCAGTTCTTGTTCGATTTCTTTCAACCTCATCAGCAGTGCCTCAGGCGTTAATTTTGTTTTAAATCTTACAGCGGAATTTAAAAACGACGGTTGATTTTCCATTCCGTAGGCACCGGTTTCGTACAGCGGTGCAATCTGCTCAACGATTCCATAATCGGTTAAATGCAAAACGGCTTTAACACAGTAATTTACCCGATCCCCCAGGTTAGACCCCAGGGCGATGAACGTGGTTATCATGGTTCCGAACGCCGCCGCACGAGTTCAATCTCCACATTGTCCAGAAACCCGTTTAGCGGAACCTGCGGTTTCCTTACCCGGATTTTACAACTCTCGACCTGGAAATTTTTTAGAATTTCCCGGGCAATGCGGTCGGCCAGCGTTTCCAGTAAGGTAAATTTGTAACTGTTGAAAATGTCGCTTACCTTGTGGTACACCGCTTCAAAATTAATGGCGTCTTGCAGATTGTCGCTTTCAATCGCTTTGCTGAAGTCGCATTCCAGCTCCAGATCCACCTGGAATTTTTGCCCTAATTCCCGCTCGGCCTGGTAATAGCCGTGGTGGGCGTAAAAAATCATGTTGTTTAAACGAATGACTCCCATTTCACCTCACTTCATCCTGCGTAACGGGCGCGCTTAATTCTTTGGGTAAGGGATATTGCCCGCTGAAACAGGCGTAGCAGAAATTCACCGGTTCGTGGACGCATTCTTTCAGGTCTTCCAATTTCAGGTATTTCAGCGAATCGGCCTCCACGTAAGCCTGAATTTCCTCCACCGTCATATTATTGGCAATCAGTTCCTCGCGGGTGGGGGTGTCGATGCCGTAGTAGCAGGAGTACTTCACCGGGGGCGAACCGATCCGGAGGTGAATTTCCCGTGCTCCGGCACCGCGGATCATGCGAATAATCTTGCGAATGGTGGTGCCCCGGACAATGGAATCGTCCACCACGACCACCCTTTTATTGTTAAAGAAATCTTTCAGAGGATTGAATTTTTGCCGTACCGATTCGTCACGCAGGTACTGATCGGGACGGATGAAGGTGCGTCCCACATAGTGGTTGCGAATCAGTCCAAAGTTAAAGGGGATGCCTTTGGCACTGGCGTAGCCCAGCGCCATAAAGTTGGCGGAATCCGGCACCGGAATTACCACGTCGGCATCGAAATCGTCGTAAGAAGCCAGTTTGGCACCAATTTTTTGCCGAACGTCGTACACGTACTCCCCGAACTGGGAGCTGTCCGGACGGGCGAAGTAGATTAGTTCGAAAACGCAATGACGGGTGGGTTGGGAATTTTCTTCGAACAGGGGCTGCATCTGAGTGGAGGAATGGACCTTGTGCTCGGTCACTACGATGATTTCGCCCGGCTGTACCTCCCGCATGCTGCCGGGACGCAGAATATCCATGGCGCAGGATTCCGACGCTACCGCCACATCGTCTCCCACCTCGCCAATATAAAGGGGCCGGAAACCGTAGGTATCCCGGAAAATGTAGAGTTCCTTTCGGGTCAAGAAAACCGCCGAGTAAGCGCCTTTCACCTTCTTCATCAGCAGGCGAATGGCCTGGGGAATGGTGAGCCCTTCCCGTTCGTGGTAGTACACCAGAAATCGACCGATTAATTCCCCGTCGTTGGTGGAAGCCAGGTGGACGCCCCGGGTTTGCAGCCAGCGGGAGATTTCTTCGTAATTCACGATGTCCCCGTTACTGGCCACCGCGTAAATGGGTCCGCCCAGGGTTTCAATCACATAGGGTTGAGCGTTCAAAAGCACCGAGCTGCCCCGGGTGGGGTAGCGCACATGGCCGATGGCCACCGCCCCGGGCAGTTGATGCAACACCTGCTGGGAGAAGACTTCCTTCACGTAGCCCATGGCCTTGTGCAGGCGGATAATTTTTCCGTCCGAAGCGGCGATGCCGCAGCTCTCCTGCCCCCGATGCTGCTCCGAATAGAGACTCAACATTACCTGGGAGGCCACATCCGCCCCGGTACGGGAGAAATAACCGGCAATACCACACATAAAAAATCCTTTCTGTGCCCTTCCTTCAAGAAATTAAACTTAACATGTAAATGAATATTAAGCAATCATTTTTAGTTTCTGCCGACCAGGTTGGGGGTGACGTTGGGTTTAAAAAAATAAACCTGAGGGTAAAAAAATAACTTGACAAGAAAAATAAAAATTAAATTAAAAACAAGCCAGAAATTTTTACGATTTAACCCGGAGCTCAAAATGGATTCGGGCCATTCGGTCTTTTTAAAAATTTCTTTATCTATCTATCTATCTATTCCCTATTAT
>JAJRXE010000266.1 GCA_024276455.1 Calditrichota bacterium | reverse complement strand
TGCCCATTTGCCGGGCCACAAAATTTCCGGACATACTCAACGCTTCAAAAATGACTTTAGCGCCAAATCCCAGAAATAAGCCGACACCGATTTCGACGCCGACGGCCAGAATGAATTCAAGAAAATTATTTATATACGTGGGAGGCGTTTCCACTGTCGGCAATATAATAATTGCCATTGTGAAGGCTAACAGTATCCTTACGCGCGAAGGGATAATGGGATAACTGAAAATAGGCATAATCATTATCATCGTTGACAAGCGGATAAATATCAGGATAAAGGTTGGCATTATCAGCGTATATTGATTAACAAGTTCCGCCATCATTGCACCATCAATGGTATTTGAGCATACAATTCCTGAGTGTAGTTCAGAAGGATATCAAGAAACCAGGGAATAAGCAAAAGAATGACAAACCCAACAACGGCAATCTTTGGAATAAATACTAACGTCATCTCCTGAATCGATGTGATGGCCTGAAATATTCCGATGGCCAACCCTACCAATAAACCACTGCCCAAAATAGGCGTTAAAATATATATCACCGTAATTAGGGAGTGTTTACTCAATTCCAATACATAATCAACTGTCATGACTAAACAAATCCTTTCACTAATGATTCCACAATCAAGTACCAGCCGTCCACTAAAATGAAGAGCAAAATTTTAAACGGAATCGAAATCATCATGGGCGGCAACATCATCATTCCCATGGACAACAGCACGCTTCCCACGATCAGGTCAATTAAAAACATTGGCAAATACAGTAAAAACCCAATCTGGAAAGCCGTCTTCAATTCGCTAATGATAAAAGCCGGAATCAGAGAAGAAAGTGGCACGTCGTCGGGGCTCTGGGGTCTTTCTTCCTGCTGGAGATCCAGAAACAATTCCAGGTCCTTTTCCCGGGTCTGCTTCAGCATAAACGCTCGAATGGGCTTTTCCGCCCGGGCGAACGCCTCTTTTTGGGTAATTTTTTTCTGCAAATAGGGCTGCAACGCCTCCTGATTCACCTCGTTGATGACCGGTTTCATCACAAAAAAAGTGATGAACAGGGCCAGACCAATGAGAATCTGGTTGGACGGAACCGTCTGGGTGGAAAGGCTTTGCCGCAGGAAGTGGAACACAACCAGAATCCGGGTAAATGAGGTCATCATTATGAGGATTGAGGGCGCCAGGCTCAGAATGGTAATCAGAAACAGAATTTGCAGGGTGGGTACCAGATCGCCCGGATTGCCGGTATCTTCCAGTCCGAACACTAATTTCGGCAACAAATTTTCGCTGTATCCAGGTCTCGGCACCAGCACCAGGAAGCTCATCCCCAACAGAATCATCCAGGTCCACTTTCTTTTCCCACTAAACATCTTTTCCCCTCAAACGATTTAACACATTCAAAAAAGTAGAGGCGTCCGGCAGGGCAGCGGCATTACTTTCGCTGTCGCTCTCTTCCCAGGGACCCAGATCGCTTAACAAATTGACGGCCTGATCGGTCACACCCAAGAGCAACTTGCGCTCGCCCACTCCCACCACCAGGAGGGATTGACGGGGCCCCAGGGGCATTCTTGCCAGAACTTTCAGGCGGTATTGCGGTTGAATCTGGTTGCGGGCCCGCATTCTGCGAACCCACCAGAGGCTCACACCCAGCACCAGTAACAGCAGCAGAGACACCCCCACTAACCGCCACAAATATCCGGAATACTGCTGACGGTTAAACTGGGCCACGGTCGGTTGCTGGCCGTTAAGCTGATCGGGACTCTGAGCGTTTTCCCCTGCCGGGGTGAGGAGGAGGACCAGGGTTAAAAAAAGTAGAAAAAGTCCTCCCACCAGCAGGAAATATTTAATGTTCCGTTTCATTGCGCCCCACATTTACTTAATGGGTTAACCCAATCCTTTAATCCGGTCTTTGGGATCCACCAACTGGGTAATCCGAATCGCAAAGTGGTCGTCCACCACCACCACTTCGCCTTCGGCCATTTTTTTCCCGTTCACAAAAATATCCAGGGGTTCGCCGGCGGCTTTCTCCAATTCAATAATTGAACCTTTCCCCAACTTCAGAATATCGGACACGTACATATTTCTTCGTCCCAATTCCACTGTAATGTCCAGTTCCACGTCCAGCAGCATATCCACGTTGCGCGGCATGGCTTCCGACTGACCGCTTTGCGGCAAACTTCCAAATTCAGCCGGATGCACTTCGACCTCGCTGGCTTCCTGCACCGTTTCTTTCGCTTCCATGGCTAAATCCTCCGCCATATTCGTTTCTTCATTTAAACCCCAAATAAAATGATCCAGGGAAAAATTATTTTCTTCAATTTTCAGGCTGTACCGGCATTGTACCCCGCTTTTATCGGCCAGATGCTCCTGCAGATCCTCCCAGGTATTGGCCACAAAGGCGGTGAGATTTTTCACCTCGAAGGCGTTTTTATTCATCTCTTCCGCCATTTTAATGTGGCCGGCAAACTGCTGGACCGCCTCTTTCAGGGCATCCAGATGTTCGTCGCCCAGATTTTCCGCGGGTTCTTCCTGCACCATCCAGGCGTAATAATGGCGCACCAGATCCGGCGGCAC